>CAIMDZ010000012.1 GCA_903839875.1 uncultured Bacteroidota bacterium | reverse complement strand
TCAGTTAAGGTGGTAGTCAATCCTACACACACTTCTGGCGTTCCACCTATAGCGCTTGGCAATGGGTCAACAGTTACAATTATTGTAGCATAACAACCAGTAGTTGTAAGAGTATAGGTAATAGTCGCAGTACCAGCCGAAACTCCAGTAACAATACCGCTGGCGGAACCTACCGTAGCAATGCCAGTAGAACTGCTGCTCCATGTACCTCCGCCTGTGCCATCAGTTAAAGTGGTAGTCAATCCTACACACACTTCGGGCGTTCCACCTATAGCGCTTGGTAATGGATCAACAGTTACTGTTGCCGTTATATAGCATCCAGTGCCTATAGTATAGGTTATAATTGCCGTGCCTGCTGATACACCCGTAACAACTCCGGTGCTTGAGCCGATTGTAGCTATACCGATAGAACCGCTACTCCACGTGCCACCACCTGCGGCGTCTGATAAAGTAGTCGTTGAACCGACACATACATTCAAAGTTCCGGTAATAGCAGGAGGTAAAGCGATAACCGTTATGGTAAGAATTGAATAGCAACTTGTACTCAATGTATAGGTTATATCTGCTGTGCCTACCGACACACCGGTAACAATACCTGTCCCTGAGCCAACCGTAGCTACTCCTGTTGAACCGCTCGTCCATGTACCGCCACCTGTTGCGTCCAATAGTGTCGTAGTAGATCCAACGCACACAGTTGCAATTCCTGTAATTACCGCCGGCAATGGATTAACTGTTACAATCGCTGTTATTAGGCACCCGGTACTCAAAGTATAAGTTATGATTGTTGTTCCTGCTGAAACTCCTGTAACAACTCCCGTACTTGAACCAATTGTAGCAACACCTGTAGAACCGCTACTCCATGTGCCACCGGCTGAGGCATCTGCTAACGTGGTAGTCGAGCCAACACAAACTGTCAAGGTTCCCGTAATAGTTGCCGGCAGTGGATCAACAGTTACCGTAGCTGTAGCATAACAGCCTGTAGCTATCAGAGTATAGGTAATATCTGCCGTCCCTGCCGATACACCGGTAACAATTCCGGTACTTGAACCAATCGTAGCAATGCCTGTAGAACCGCTACTCCATGTGCCACCGCCTGTGCCATCTGATAGCGTTACCGTTAAACCAACGCAAACATCTGTTGGTCCTGTGATTGGTAACGGTAGGGGGTTAACAGTTATTGTAATAATTGTAAAGCAACCTGTACTCAAAGTATAGGTAATATCTGCCGTCCCTGCCGATACACCGGTAACAACTCCGGTGCTTGAGCCAACTGTAGCTATTCCAGTAGTACTGCTTGTCCATGTGCCACCACTCACTGCATCGCTTAAAATTATCAAGAAACCAACACAAACATCAGTTGGACCAGAAATTGCTGGTGGCGACAAATTAACAGTTACTATTGTAGTAGCAACACAACCCGTGCCAATTGAGTAGGTAATTGTGACTGTTCCCGGTGCAATGCCCGTAACGATTCCAGTACTTGAACCCACTGTGGCAATTCCTGTAATGCTGCTACTCCAAGTACCGCCGCTTGTACCATCAGTAAGAGTTATGGTCATACCAGTACATACTGACGAGGGCCCGACAATAGCAACAGGGGTTGTAATTACAGTTACTGTAAGAATTGAATAACAGCCTGTACTCAAAGTGTAAGTTATATCTGCTGTGCCTACCGACACACCGGTAACAATACCCGTTCCTGAGCCAACTGTAGCTATTCCAGTAGAGCCACTACTCCATGTACCACCGCCGGTACCATCAGCAAGCGTTGTTGTTGAACCGACACACAAAGTTGGAATTCCCGTAATCGCTGCTGGCAAAGGATTAACCGTTACAATCGCAGTAATTAAACAACCGGTGCTCAAAGTATAAGTTATGGTTGTTGTGCCTGCCGAAACACCGGTGACAACTCCCGTACCTGAGCCAATTGTGGCAACACCAGTAGAACTGCTCGTCCATATACCGCCACCTGAGCCATCGGTTAAAGTGGTGGTTGTACCTGGGCACACAGTCAACGTTCCTCCTATTGCAGCCGGTAGTGGATTAACTGTTACTACAGCCGTAATTAAGCAACCTGTACTCAAAGTATAGGTAATATCTGCCGTCCCTGCTGCTACACCCGTCACAACTCCAGTACCTGAACCAATCGTAGCAATGCCTGTAGAACCGCTACTCCATGTACCACCACCAGAGCCATCGGTTAAAGTCGTAGTTGTACCCGGACACACAGTCAACGTTCCTCCTATTGCAGCCGGTAGTGGGTTAACTGTCACAATCGTTGTAATATAACAACCGGTGGTTGTAAGCGTATAGGTGATAGTTGCTGTCCCGGCTGATATTCCTGTAACGATTCCGGTACTTGACCCAATAGTTGCAACTCCTGTTGAGCTACTACTCCACGTGCCTCCGCCCGTAGCATCTGCTAAAGTGGTAGTTGAGCCAACACAGACATTCAAAGTCCCAGTAATTGACGCTGGCAGAGGGTTAATTGTGACATTAATATGAATAAGGGCAGTACCACCTGAACAGTCTGCAAATACTATATCAAAACCATCAGTTCCAGAACCAGGACAATTTGGTGTATATGTTAAACCTGTTGGAGTTGTTGAGCCTCCCGTAGCAACTACATATGTGGCAAATCCCGATAAAGTTCCATTGGTTGGCAGGGTATGGACAACCCACCAATCAATTTGCCCGGCATCAACGTCCGTTGCTGCTAACAAACTATTTATAGAATTAGCGCCAGAACATTCACAAACAACTAAGTTTGCACTAGCTCCGTTATCAAAGGTTGGTGCATGGTTTCCAAAATAATCTACCTCCCGGACACGGTGATTATAATAATCCCCAATATACATATTTCCTGAACAGTCAACATCTAAACCATTTGGAGCCCAAATTTGAGCAGCAGTTGCAGGACCGCCGTCACCACTGAATCCACCAACGCCTGTACCTACAACAGTAGTGATGATTCCCGCCGTACTAATTTCGCGTATACGGTGGTACCAAATATCGGCAAAAAATACATTCCCAGAACCATCAACACCAATGCCCTGCGGATAGGACATAGTAGCAGCAGTTGCCGGGCCGCCATCTCCACTATAAGAATATACCCCTGTTCCAGCAATGGTAGAAATTATACCAGCGGTATTGACTTTCCGGATACGAGAATTCTCAGCATCTGAAATATACAAATTTCCCGTAGCGTCAATACAAAGACCTTCAGGATGATAAATAGACCCAGAAGTTGCAGGGCCTCCGTCTCCACCATACCCACCTGCCCCATTACCAGCAACCGTAGTAATAATGAGGGTAGATGCATCTACTTTGCGTATTCTGTGGTTTGTATTATCAGCAAAATATACGTCACCATTATTTTTGTCAACGGCAATTCCTATTGGCCAATCTATATCGGCGGCAGTTGCTAAACCTCCATCACCGCTAAATGCACCTGTGCCGGTACCAGCATAAGTTGTAATAATTCCAGAAGGATCAATTCTTCTAACCCTATTATTGCCTGCATCGGCAAAATACAAATTACCTGCATTGTCAAGATCAAGGTAATAGGGATAACTTAAAGCTGCTGCTGTTGCAGGGCCACCATCACCACTATATCCGACTGTACCAATTCCAGCATAAGTGGTTATTATACCTGTGTAAGCATCAACTTTACGAATTTTATGAGAATATTGGTCGCATATGTACAAATTTCCAGCGTAGTACTTAACTGCTCCATCCGGTAAACCAATCTGGGCTGCTACTGCCGGGCCACCATCGCCTGCGGAACCTAACGTGCCGTTTCCAGCAACAGTAGTAATTGTTTGGGCCCCAATTTGAATATTTGAGAAGATTGCGACAACAAAGAAAATAACCTGAATACTGCTAAAACTGAGTAGAATTTTTTTCATAATGATTATTTTTAGGGTTAAAAATCCCATTGATTTTTAACTATTTAAAGAAAATACAAAACAAACGTAGAAATAATAAAAACAAAAAAACACCGTAGTATTACGGTATTTTTAAAAAGACTGTTATTTCATTGTTACGTATTTTATTTCAGGTTTCAAATCCTCTAAACGTAAATTTTACTAATAAAACGCCATACTATGAATACAATAATCAAAATCGCATACGCAGAAGATCACACATTGATTAGGAAAGCTATCATTGAATATATCAATTTTTATGAAGACTGCAATGTTGTTGCTGATGAAAATAACGGTAAAGAATTAATAGATAAAATAGGGATCCTTGAATGTGCTCCCGATGTTTGCATCCTTGATATTAGTATGCCGGTGATGAATGGTTACGACACTATCATTTATCTCAAAAAAAGTTATCCCAAAATGAAATTCTTAGTATTATCAATGTATGATACTGAGTTTAGCGTTATTCGAATGATAAGGAACGGTGCAAATGGTTATTTACTAAAAAATTGCGATCCTGCCGACTTACACCAAGCAATTGTAGATATTTATTTTAGCGGATATTATTATGACGATATAGCTTCAGAAGGTGCTTTTAAAAAAGCATCTATAAACGATATTCCGACTCTCACAAAAAAGGAACTTGAATTCCTTAGTTTATGCTGTAGTGAATTAAGCTATGCTAAGATTGCTGAGTTAATGCATGTGTCAACGCGAACTGTGGAAGATTATCAGCAACATATAGGAGACAAGCTAAACATCCACAGCAGAATGGGATTAGCTCTTTTCGCCGTACAAAATGGTTTAGTCTCTTTAAATGGGTAAGAATTTTTTGCAAAATATTTTTTTGAGGAAATTCGTGTAATATTTTTTGACCTCCCAAAGTTGATGTTCCTTTTCTTTCTGCATTTTCACTTAAATTAGACAGCTCGATAAAACATTCATTAGTTTTTGAGTTTATATTTCTAATAAACACGTAATACCTAATCCAAACAAAGGCGTATTTAATATGAGGGGCTATTACATACCACAAATGATGAAGAAGTTACTATTAAAAGAACGAATACGATAGGACAAATAATTTATACTGATAAATAAATAGCTCTAACCGGAATAATAAATAAGCAGTACGTTCATATAATGTTATGCTCTTTAGAAGTTATCTATTTTTTCTAAATCGTGTATAAAATAGTTCGACTTTTGTCCGCTTCTCTTGACAGTTATCTATTTTGTTTCCTCAATACAATTCACAAATTTATCCGTTGCTTTAACGGCAAATTAATATTCCTGCATCCATGAAGGTCCGGTACTATGCAATGAAGCGCGCCCTAAGCTCAGCTGTTGGTATCATACATGCTTCCTTTCTTCCAAACCACTTATACCTGTTTCGGGAAACGAAATCATATATGCCGTTGCGAATGAACCGTGGCAATATTATTCCTGCATAACATAGTTTCCATCCACCATCCAGCAGCTTTGCAATATTGAGGGTAGCATCTGATTTGACAAAGAATTTTCTTTTATAAAACAATACTACACTGTCCGGAGCCTTACCGGGAAATTGTTTTATTGCCTCTTGCCCCAATTCAGACTGCAGCGGTGCAAACAGAAATTGCTTCTTTTTATCGTGCCTGATAATAAACTGAACACTGCTATTGCAAAGATTACAAACATCATCGAAGAAAATAACCGGCTGGCTGATGTCTTGTAATTTCATAGAAAACTGGTATTGCAATATTTCAACTAACTCATTGCTGCGCAGGCATTATTTCTTTCTTAGGTCAGCAGGGATAGTTCTAACGGGGGCTCCCTGTTCCCGCCCATTTGCAGGCGCTACCCTGGTCACTGGTTTTGCAACAGGTTTTAAAGTATCTCTGCGGGCTCTTTGCATCCGTGCATTTAAGATGCTGTCTGCCATTACCTTTACTTCTATCTTGATCCTATGATCCAGGTCAATTTTTGCCTGTGCATCCGACTCCTGTTTTCTTGCCTGAACAAGAGAATCAGTTTTTCTTTTGAACTCTTCTTTAGAAAGTGTTGCAACCTCTTTATTACAGGAGTATAAACCGATTCCAATAAATAAAAATACAAATAATAGTCTTTTCATAATGGATGTGCAAAGTTAACCGCTCCTCTTCAAAAAAAGATACCCTTTTCGTTGTATTCTTAAAATTAACAATTTTTACAAATAAGTTTTCGGACATAACAGCGTTATATGTCAATAAATTGTCGGAAATTTACGTAAGCTATGGCAAAGAGAATGTCCCTGATATGGTCAATGTTCATACTGCTGTTGTTTACTTCAATTACAGCCGGTGCTCAAAATTCCGTAAATGATACCATCAGGGCCGGCGCTATATCAGAAAATGGCCGGATCTATGCCATGGTATTACTACCTGAATTTGAACGTACAGGCGAACATATTGATGCAGATGAAAGATTAAGAAGAGATAAGCTCCGCAATGATATTTATGTGGTTTACCCCTACGCTATTACTGCTGCTGCCATTTTTAAGGATGTAAACGACAACCTTGAAAAATCAGACAGCCGGCATGATCGAAAAAAATACCTTAAATCAATTGACAAAACACTGGATAAGACCTTTAAGGAACCCCTGAAAAACCTGAGCATAGACCAGGGCCATGTGCTTATCAAGCTGATTAACAGGCAAACGGGTCAGAATTGTTATAGTATCATTAAAGAATTAAAAGGCGGTTTTTCAGCCATGTTATGGCAATCGGCAGGCGTACTATTTAACAATAACCTGGTAAAGGAATATGATCCTGAGGGCAAAGACAGGGAAGTGGAAACGTTTGTAAAAGACCTTGAAGCCTCAAATGCCTATCGCTACCAGCTTTATCAGCAGGAAGCGTTGCTCAAAAAAATAAAGAAATAGTTTTTGTTAAAATGCCGGACTAGTGTTTATCGAAGTCCTTCAGGAGATCCTTTGCAGGAACGCGCTTTATTTCGCCGTTAACGCAGATAACAACTGTTTCGTTGTTTGCAGCTCTTTGTTCGAAGAACCTGCGTGAAGCCAATTTAAGACCAGCTTCAATTTTATTAAGCAATTCGATGTTTTCCTGTTTACGACTAACCATTAACTTGCTTATTGATTATAGCCCAAAGTTCGGTATTTTCTATCACATTTTCAAAATCTTCTTTACGGGCAACATTGTCTAGCTGCCCGTAAGTATTATCAGCCAGTATCCATGTATCACAAATCGGCATAAATAAATTGAATAAATTTTTTATTCCATTTATGTATCTTCTTTCAATTACCTCCTGTGGAATATTGTGTCCGCCACCCTTTACCCGGTCGGCAACACGCTGAATGGCAATTTGCGGACTACTCAGCCAGATATAAATCAATGTGACCTTATACCCCAGAGGTTTTACTCTCCGGATGAGCGAAACATAACTGCGGATTGCCAGTGTCGTTTCTATAGCAAAATCCTCACGAAGTTCAATAAGTTCCTCAATGCGGTGCAGCATGATCCTGCCAGCTTCTATTGCGACACTATCCACATCAAAAGGAGACAGGCCGGCAGCGATATAATCTGCATTTACAAACTGGCTGCAGTTGAGTATTTCCGGTAAAATGGTAAGGCTCGCGGTGGTTTTACCCGCGCCATTGCAGCCAGCTATAATATATAGATTGGGCATTGGTTGCAAATGTAGGTAAAACGGGGAAAAGGAACCATTATTGCACAGAACTAGGCAGCTACATACTTGCCATCTATCTTAAACAGCACCGAAGTTTCCGACTTGAAGGAGGCCTTTACAGTATAACCTTCAGCTGTTTCGCTCCAGTTGATATTTATAACCGGTGTGATCTGCGGAGTTATCAGCCCAAGGAATTTCACATTCCCTGCCTGTTTCAGCATCAGCGGTTTACTTAACTGCTGCTGGAGTAGTTCTTTAACAATCTCCATCATGCATACACCCGGCACAATAGGCTGCTCCGGGAAATGCCCTCCAAATATCCCATGGTTTGCATTAAATACTATTAAGCAGCTAAAATCAGTATCACCTTGCACAATATCCCGGCAGGTATAAAAGTCATTAATAAGCATGAGAACGATGAAGAAGTGGTAAAGTTATTGTTTTATTGGAAACAAGAGCAACATAAGAAAAAGAAAATAAGGTTACGCATCTTTCAGTTTAAAATGTTCTTTAAACGCACCAATGAGGTTGGTGCTGACTACCCTGGATGCCACATCTATCATGTTTCTGAAAGCTAAAGCATGGGCAATGCCATGGCTGATGATAACAGGGCTGTTGATGCCCAGGATTGGCGTACCGCCATAGATCTCAAAATTAAAATTCTCGAGGAACGGGTCTTCAAAACCTTTTCTTACTTTGAAAATATCGTAAATGGATTCTGCCATTTTAAGGGCTACATTACCTACAAATCCTTCGCAGACGATTACATCTGCTTTATCAAAGAAAAGGTCCCTTCCTTCTACATTACCAACAAAATTAATGCCGGTATCTGCTTTCAATAGCGGATAAGTTGCCTGGCACAACAGATTTCCCTTACCTTCTTCTTCTCCCAGATTCAGCAGGCCCACCCTCGGATTTTCTATGCCCAGTATGTTATAGGAATACAGCATACCCATTTCAGCAAACTGAACCAGATGCTCCGGTTTGCAGTCTGCATTGATACCTGAATCCAGCAGGAAACTGAATTTACCGTCAATCCTTGGTAGCGGCGTAGCAATGGTAGGTCTTAGTATTCCGTCAATTGCTTTTACGGTATACAATGCGCCCACCATCATAGCGCCGGTATTACCGGCGCTGATAAATGCATCTGCCTTACCTTTTTGCAGCAGGCCAAAACCTACTGCAATACTGGAGTTGGGCTTTTCTTTCAGCGCCCTGGTAGGATGCTCATGCATACCTATTACCTCAGCGGCCTCAATAAAAGTATACCTGTGCTGGTAGTTACCTATTAAAGAAAGAAAGGGTGCCGCCTGCACAGCATCGCCAATGAGCAAAAGGTGCACAGAGGAGTCAGGCACCTGCTCAAAATATTGTTGCACACCCTTAATGGCTTCAGCTGGGGCGAAATCACCGCCCATTATATCAAGCCCTATCTTCATTAACTGAAAATAATAAGTTTATTGATTGGTTTCACCCTCTGCTGCTGCCGCCGGCGCTTTGTCTACAACTACTTTGCCGCGATAGTAGAGTTTTCCTTCTACCCAATGTGCGCGATGACGCAGATGGGTTTCACCTGTTATTGCATCGGTGCTCCATGTTTCGGCAGTAGCTTTGTAGTGAGTACGACGCTTTGCGCCTCTTTGTTGTGAGTGTCGTCTTTTTGGATTTGGCATTTTACTTCTTTTTTGATTGTTTTAATTTATAGTAGAAAGTAAAAAGCAGAAAGTCTAAAGACCCTCACAACCTGTTACCTTTTTCACTTCTTAACTTTTCAACCTATCAACTTATCAACCTGTCAACCAATCACCCCTTCAGTCCCTTCCCTTTCTTCACCTTCACTTCCTGTTCCACCTTAATATTCTCAAGCCCTTTCCACATTGGGTTCACCTCTGGTTCAGGATGCTCGGCAAGCTTATCAAGCAAGCTTAGCGCCTGTGGGTTACATCCCGGTTTCCCAGCTTCACTGTCCGGGTGAATGTGTTGCAATGGTACGCTGAGCATTAAAAATTCATATAGCCAGCCACTTATGTCAATCACTGTTTCACTCCTCGGTATAAATACCACATCATCCTCGTCTTCTATCTTCTCTACGTCCTCGCCCGTCAGTTTTATGATCAGGTCGAATTCATCCCATAGCCTCAGGTCAAAATCATCGCCACACCTGTCACACGGCACTGTCACAAACCCGTCCACATCGAAATGCAGCATAAAAAAACTTTCATGCTTGTCTAACTCAAGGGTTATTTTGGCATTCCAGTTCTTAAAACTATCATCTATTTCCCGCTCCAGCATGAAACGATCGTTGATATCGTAAACATATGTATGCGGTCCGGGTTTTAATCCCTGCCAGGCTATCTCATATTCCCGGTTGTGCTTCATTTCAGTTTGCAGTTCGCAGTTTACAATTCACGCTCCCATATTTCATAATAACCTATAATTCAATCAGTTAACTCCTACATTCAATCGTTTGTTGCTAACCGTCAACTGCCAACGCTCACCAACTGTAAATTGCCAATTGTTAACTGCCAACTTAACCGTTAACTGCCAACTCTTTTAAAACGGTTTGCAAAGGTAGGGGAAAAAAGCCGTTTTTACATCAACTTATTTCGTTTTACCAAAAATGCATGCAGCACCTCATCCACCGGTTTAGAAAGGTCCACCGGCACCCTGTCTATCTGGTATTGGTGGCAGCGGTTGGCAATCATTTCCTGGAAATCGTGCATTTTACTAATATACTGCTCCTTAATCTGCTGGGGTTGCAATTTTATGCGGTCGCCGCTCTCCATATCCACAAATTCGTAGGGGCGGTTCTCAAACTCAAAATCCAATTCCATAGCACCATCCACCACATGAAATAAAATAACCTCATGTTTGCAATAGCGCAAATGCTGCAGCGCGCTGAACAGATCCTCGATATTTTCGGCATCGTCCATCATATCGCTAAACACCACTATAAGTGAGCGCTTGTGCATTTGCTCAGCCACAAGGTGCAGCGCCTTGGCCGCATTGGTTACCTTATTTTCTGTATTAAGATTCAGTGTCTTTTGCAGTTCATTCATCAGCATGCGGTAATGGCTGTGCGCCGACCGGCAGTCGGACAAAAAATTCACCTGCTCATCAAACAGCGCCAGCGCCGCCGCATCCAGCTGCCGTTTCAGCAACTGTATCAGGCTGGCCGCTGCCACACACGAAAACTGCAGCTTGTTCAGTTTCTTCTCATCCTTAGGGAACTGCATGGAAGATGAAGTATCTACCACCAGGCAGCACCGCAAATTGGTCTCTTCCTCAAAGCGTTTTACAAACAGCTTATCGGTGCGCCCATATACCTTCCAGTCCACATGCCTGAAGGAATCGCCCTGGTTATACAGCCTGTGCTCCGCAAACTCCACCGAAAACCCATGAAACGGGCTCTTATGCAACCCAATAATAAACCCTTCCACCACCTGCCGGGCTATCAGTTCTAAATTGTCGTTGAGGGGTTGCTGGAGGATCATTTTTGGAATTAGGGGTTTGTAATTGGGAATTTAGATTGTTGTTTTTTTTTCAAATGTAGGGAATGAAAAGTGAAAGGATGGTGAAAATGTGGATCAGAATAAAACCGAAACGAATATTCTATAGTATTTCCGTCCCTTCCCGAGTACTGTTTTATTTCTCCCGACCAAGGAATCAATATTATCAATAAATTCCTATAATTTCATACTCTCGAGTTTCTTCAAGGGAAGATACACATAGGCAACTGCGTAAACCAAAAAATATTTTTATGAGAAAAGTGTTCAATTGTTACCGAACATTTTCACAAGTTGAAATCGAAGCGGGTAAATTATACGAAGTTTCTGTTACCGGCAGAGCCTTGGAGAAACTAAGTATTGGGGATAAAATTGCAAGCCCTGTCAAAGCAAGTTACAACTTTGAGTGTGAAATTGTTGCCATCATTTCATATGGAAGCAACTTATCCCAAATCGGCAAATCGTACGGATGTCAATTGACATTAAGGTCAAATAATTATCTTGATAATGACGTTGAGTTCTTATACGGAAATTAAACATTAAATAACAACATTCTATTCGAATTTAGAAATCACCATCCTACCTCTTAACTCACCATCACCGCCCCCGATTTCGAACGGAGCAGCGATTTTTCTTCGCGGCGCAGAGAGAAATCTCCCGAGAGTTAGCGGTGGAGTCAATCACGGTCCTGCCCCATCATGACCGTCATTTCGAACGGAGCAGCGATTTTTCTTCGCGGCGAAGAGAGAAATCTCCTGAGAGTTAGCGGTGAAGTCAATCACTGCCCTGCCCCATCAAGGCCGTCATTTCGAACGGAGCCGCGTTTTTTCTTCGCGGCACAGAGAGAACAATCTCATTGAGGCAAATGAAAAAGACATAAGTAACGAAGTAAATCTCCCGAGGCTCAGCGGTGATGCCGATCAGGGAACCTGCGTCAATGCATCTCATCCCACAGATCCCGCCACTCCGGATTCATGGAATTGATCAACGCATCCTTCTTTTCCCGCCGCCATTTCATTATTTGCTTTTCCCTTGCTATTGCATCCACTATTCTTTCGAAACGCTCATAATAAACGAGATACTCAATGTTGTACCGATCAGAAAAACTCTTTTTGTAAAAATGAATTTTATGCTTGTAGATACGGTTCAACAACTGCGATGTAACACCTACGTACACCACTGTGTGATGTGTATTGGTAACTATATATACGAAGCCGGCCTTCTGCATTCAGCGAAAATTAAGCGTTTTTTATTGCTGACGCAAGTGGCCGGTGGAATTCTATTTGGCCGCACCGCTAACTCTCAGGAGATTTCTCTCTGCGTACCGATGAAAAATCGGTACTCCGTTCGAAATGACGGCTCTGATGGGGCAAGTGACCACTGAAACTCTATTTGGCTTCACCTTAACTCTCAGGAGATTTCTCTCTTCGTTCCGTTTCACTCCACTTCGTTCGAAATGACGGCCTTGATGGAGCTATGCAAATAAAACAACTCAATAAACCCCCAATCATTCCTAGATTTACATAAACTTATCACTTGAGATACCTGCTCCTTTTTTCGTTACCTGATTTTATTATGCATGAGTTCCAGGCGCACAAGGCAATAATAATTATAATAGTCATTGGGATGATAGCAGGGCTTATCTCCCAATTAATATTACCCGGCAGAGGTTTTGGTATGCTGGCAACTATTGCCATTGGTATTACAGGTTCGTGGCTGGGTAATAAATTCCTGTTTAAATACCTCACATTTATAGAGGATCACCTTTTCAGAAAATTAGCCGCCGCAACCATAGGCGCTATGGTTCTTTCCATTATTATCAACCTCATCAGGGGCGGAGAAGACAAAGACCTTACACATTGGAGAGACAGGTAGCTTTATTAAGGTAAAAGGCAAAAATGAAAAGCTAAAAGTATACCATATTTAGCAGTCACACGTTTCGTAGAGACACAGGATTTTGCGTCTCTGCTCGCACCGGACAGACAACCCGTAAGTAGTAGAGACGGCATGCATGCCGTCTCTACTACTCGTGCCGGGCAAACAAATTTGGACTTGCCCCGAAACTCCAATCCAAATTCCAAATCCCCAATTACTAATTCCTAATTAAACGCATTTATCCCCGTCACATCCATACCCGTTATCAGCAGGTGGATGTCGTGCGTGCCTTCGTAGGTAACTACTGATTCCAGGTTCATCATGTGGCGCATTATGCTGAATTCACCCGTGATGCCCATGCCGCCAAGTATCTGCCTGGCCTCACGCGATACTTTAAGTGCAATATCGCAACTGTTTCGTTTTGCCATAGATATTTGTGCGGGAGTTGCACGGTCTTCATTACGCAAAACGCCCAGACGCCAGTTCATCAGTTGGCTCTTGGTGATCTCGGTGATCATTTCTGCCAGTTTCTTTTGTGTCAACTGGAACCCGGCTATAGGCTTGCCGAATTGTATACGTTGTTTGGCATAACGAAGCGCCGTATCATAGCAATCCATAGCGCAACCAATTGCACCCCATGCAATACCAAAACGGGCGCTGGACAGGCAGCCAAGCGGCCCCTTCAGGCCCTTCACGCCGGGGAAGATATTTTCTTTAGGCACTTTTACATTATCAAAAACCAGCTCACCGGTTGCCGATGCCCTCAGCGACCATTTACCATGCGTCTCTGGTGTGGAAAATCCTTCCATGCCGCGTTCCACTATCATTCCGTGTATCTCGCCCGTTTCGTTCTTTGCCCATACCACTGCAATATCAGCAAAAGGAGCATTCGATATCCACATCTTTGAGCCATTGAGAATAACATGGTCGCCGGCATCTTTAAAATTACTGAGCATACCGGCAGGGTTTGAACCATGGTTTGGCTCGGTAAGCCCGAAACAGCCCATAATTTCACCTGTTGCCAGTTTTGGCAGGTACTTATGCTTTTGTTCTTCGCTGCCATATTTATAGATAGGGAACATCACCAGCGAACCCTGCACCGATGCAGTACTGCGCACACCTGAATCGCCACGCTCCAGTTCCTGCATCATAATACCGTAGGAGATATAGTCCAGACCAGCACCACCGTATTTCTGCGGCACAAACGGGCCGAAACAGCCGAGGTCGCCCATGCCTTGTATTATCTGACCTGGGAATTTTGCCTGCTGGGCGTACTCTTCAATTATCGGGGAAATGTCTTTTTTTACGTAGGCTCTTACTGAATCGCGGATGAGTTTATGTTCGTCGGTAAGTAGTTCATCCACAAGGTAATAATCGGGGTGCTGGTAAAGATCTTTTGTCATGTTTTGTTAAATTGATACGAAATTGTGGCGCAAAGGTAGCAATTTTGGCATATTGGTTTAATTTTGCAGCGCAATTTAGCTTTGCTTTTATTATTGTCCCTGAATTATAGGCATATAGGTAAAATTCATAACCCCTAAAAGTCAGTACTATAGCCTGTTTCAATAAAACATTACAAACAAGTGGCAATTTGTTAAAGGATTTAAGAATTTGTGGAACGCATTTTGTGATGATTATTATAACAAGATTTTAGAACATTATTTAAACGTTTTGTGTAAAATTTACGTCTATATATGTAGATAAGCAGAAAAATTACACTTTTACTCAGCATTAAAAATTAAAGTATATATATGAGGCAGTTAAAAATTGCCACCCAGATTACAAACAGGGATTCGCAGGCGGTCGAGAAATACTTGCAGGAAATAAGCAAGATTTCGATGATCACTCCTGAGGAGGAAACCACACTTGCCCAGAAAATACATATGGGCGACCAGCGTGCGCTGGAAAAACTGGTTAAATCCAATCTCCGTTTCGTTGTTTCGGTGGCCAAACAGTACCAGCATCAGGGCCTATCACTGAGCGACCTTATCAATGAAGGAAATCTTGGCCTCATCAAAGCCGCACAGCGTTTCGATGAAACCAAAGGGTTTAAGTTTATCTCGTACGCTGTTTGGTGGATACGTCAGTCTATTTTACAGGCTCTGGCAGAGCAGGGACGCCTTGTGCGCCTGCCCCAGAACAAGATAGGCACCTACAACAAGGCCAACAAGGCGTTCATCGCCTTTGAACAGGAAAACGAACGCGAGCCCTCAACCGAGGAACTGGCCGACATCCTGGACATGAGCGAAACTGAAGTAACCAACATATTCACCAGCAATACCCGCCACACCAGCCTCGATGCACCCGTGCACGAAGCCGAAGACGTGGCCATGGGCGACCTGCTGGAAGGCAGCAGTGACACTGATGACGATGTAATGAAGGACTCTTTGCGCAACGAAATACGCCGCATCCTGAAATCACTCAGCATCCGTGAAGCCGAAATACTGGCTGCTTACTTCGGACTGGAAGGCGACAATGGCCCCAGCATAGAAGAAATAGGCGAAAAATACGACCTTACCAAAGAACGTATCCGCCAGATCAAAGAGCGCGCCATAAAACGCTTACAGAAAGCACGTTACAGCAATGCACTTAAAGTATATTTGGGTTGATAAAGTGAGTTTGAATGAAGGGTTGGTTTGTTTTGAAGGGAGTGCGGAGGCGCTCCCTTTTTTTTGTGCGTCATAGCTTCAGTGAAGGTGGATGTACCGGTCATCTTCACTCCCGCTTGTCATGCTGACGAAGGAATCATTATTTTGGATTAACAGGCTGATTAACAATACAAAAGTGTGCAACAATTTTTATTTCGCTTTGTGCAGTTTCAGGAAGGGGTAAAAGGTTTATGGGTTTGGTGTCCCATCCTCCACAAAATCCTTCACCTCCTTCTTTCTTACCCCAAAGTTGTAGGAGACATTAAACCCAAACCTTCTTGTGTCGCCTTTGCGGAGGCCGGTGGCATGGATGGTGCCCTGGTCTATGGTAAATTGGTTGTTGTTGGTGAGGAAGATGTCGGTGACGCTGAGCGTGGAAGAAATAACGTTATGCTATTGCAGGTCTTGGCTAAGGCTTATTGCTCGCCAGATTTTCAGCAAACAAGGAAAATTCATCTTCAACGTTCTGGCTTAGGCTATTGTTTTTTGAAGTTAAATATCCCATATAGTAATCAATCACTCCGCCGTTTTTATTTACGATAATTACCGCTATTTTCTTTTTAATAAATGATTGTTTCATGGCAGAACATTCGTACCAATCATTAAATATCTTATCTCTTCCCCGTTGTTTTTTATCTGAATAGTCGCAATGATACAAGAGCACTACATCAGCCCCATGCTCTTTAATAAAATCAATAACTATCCTGGAAATGGTCTCCCCGATTTTGAGATCAGATATCCACGGGCCATTTCCTTTTATTATTCTCTGGAATCCAAAAGCGAAACCCGATTCCAGGAGATGAGGATAATTATCTGTGTAGCGGACGTATTCGTAGGGGTCGAAATAAACATAGTAAACAGACCGGTTGGATGTAAGAAACGAGTAGGAGATTACATCACTATCGTCTTCCTCAAGAATATAGGAATAGAAATTGTTAATCAAAGCTTATGCGCCTTTATTCGTTTAGCGGCTTTGGCCTCCAGCATTTTTTTAACCTCAGCCTTTCTTTTCTCTATTTCCTCAAAGAAAGAAATAGCCTTTTTATTATCCGGCGATATTACGATCTTTTTTAGCATGGCTACTTAATTAATAACTTTCAGGGCATGCGCATCGTTAAATAACCAACGCTGCAAAGCAAAGATACAACACGAACCAATAATTATGAAATATTAATGATACTAAGGAAAGGAGACGTTATATTTAATAAAATGACTTTTCAAACACCACCTATTGCGGTGTCGCATCCTCCACAAAATCCTTCACTTCCTTCTTCCTCACCCCGAAGTTGTAGGAGACATTAAACCCAAACCGCCTGGTGTCACCTTTGCGGAGGCCGGTGGCGTGGATGGCGCCCTGGTCTATGGTGAACTGGTTGTTGTTGGTGAGGAACATGTCGGTGACGCTGAGGGTGGCTTTTAGTTTCTTCTGAAGGAACTGGTGATTGATGCTGAGGTTAAGGGAGCCGAAGGTGCTGAGTTCGTAAAATTGCACCTGGCTTTTGAAGCGCACAAAGCCATTGAGCACCACCATGGTGAGCTTACTGAGTTTCAGGGTCTGGTAGGTGAAGAGCATCCAGCTTTCATGTTTGTAAGTAAGCGGCGCGCCGTTGTACTGACCGTCGTAATTGCTGCTGTTGTATTGCACGCCCAGCAGCCCGAAGTACGTCTTGCCGGGGGGCAGTATGCCCAGGCCCCTGGCGTAATATTCCCGGTTGCGGCCAAGGTTGTCCCAGGTGCGGTAGGTCTGAAGGGGATTGGTGGCAGACGGATAGACCACCTGCGAGAAGATGTCGGTCATATCGTTGTAGCCGAAGGCAAAAAGGGGCCGCTCGTCCACTGAGATATTGGCCTCATAGTTTTTTGTGAACTGCGGCCTGAGCGACGGATTGCCGACTTCGGAGAGGAACTGGTCTACATACTTTGGAAAGGGATTCAGATAATCGTAAGACGGGCGGGAAATGGTACGGCGGTATATGAGGTAGCCGCGCAGCTCGTAACCTTTGATGGACATTACTTTGCGGCTTATATAGACATAGGGGAACAGATCTGTTCGGTTGACCTTGAAACTGGTGTCCTTTGGCTCTATCTGGTGGCCGTTCATTTCGGTATGTTCGAGGCGGGCGCCGGCTTTAATGAGTATACCGGCAAAGTTCTTTGATGCCTGGGCGTAGGCAGCGTAGATGTGCTCGTCGTAGTTATAAATATTTGAGCGGAGCAGATCACTTTTAGTGGTATCGCGGTAAGTAATGGTATAAGCGGTATTGTTATCAAACCACACATTTGTGGTCTTAATACCAGCCTCCACCTGGCTTTTTAACGGAAGCTTCTTAACAATATCCGACTTGAAAGAAAGGTATTGATAATTGCTGTGCAGGTCGCCATTGCCCGATACAGTTGGCAATATTGGTTGGGTATAGTCTGTTTCGTAATGCTGAGTGGTTGTGGAGGGCAGGTAGTTGTAAGAAAAGTCCGCGCTCCACTCAGAACCCTGGGTATCTATTTTGTACCTGGCTGAGAGTCCCTGATTGATGTTTACATTGTGAGTATTATTATTAAGGCCGGTATTGAAATCAGCGAAAGCTGTATCCACATCCGCCCTTTGCATGCCGGAGGCCGTATTGGTATTACCCGAGTTTTGATTGATACTTATGCGGCCGTCGTAGTTTATATCCCATTTCTTATCGGGGGTGTATCCTATGCTGTAGGAGCCGTAATAAGTACTGCCAGGATATTTGGTATAGGCTTTTTGTACCAGCATGGAATCGGGGGCAAATTTCCGGTTGGTGTTTAGCTGCTCGCCTGTGGCACGGGCGCTTGCCTGCAGTGAAAAGCTGGTGCTGAAAATGCCATTGCTGTTGTTGAGGGTGAAGCCCGCAAACTGGTTGCCGTAGGTGCCCTGGTTCATGCCGGCATTGGTGTTACCGGTGAGCCCGATGTGCACTCCTTTCTTCAGCACTACATTAACAATGCCGCCACTGCTCGATGCATCAAACTTTGAAGAAGGCGTGCGCATAATTTCTATCTTCTCAATAGAATTGGGCGGCAGGCTTTTGAGCAGGGATGCCACATCGGTGTTGCTCATTTTCTGTTCGCGGCCATTGATGTAAATGGTAGCAGGCGTGGTGCTGGAAATGTAAATACTGCCATCCTGATCAACGTATATACCGGGAATTTTCTCCATGATATCGTAGGCATTGGTACTGCTGGCGGCCAGTTCTTCGGGGTCAACAATGGTCTTGTCGTCTTCCTGTCGCAGCAAGGGGCGCTTGGCGGTGATTTGTACGTCTTTGAGGGATTTGGTGTCCGTTTCCGCCACCATAACAAAAGCCGGGTGATCGCCTATAATGAGAATATTTTTTATACTGGGTTTGTAATTAATGGCATGTACCCTGGCAATGTACCTATGACCCTGAGTGAGGGTAAACGCTACCCTGCCTGTACTATCTGCGATATCGCCAAAACGTTCGGTTACTGAATCGGGGGTACCTATTACCTGAATTTGGGCGAATGGGATGGGGATACTGTCGCGGTCAATGATGCGGAAAGTGGCTTTTACTTGCTGCGCGGATGCTTTGTTGCATAGGGCAAGGATAAAAAGAAGTACGTATGAAATGGTTTTTGGAAACACGGGGGCAAAGATAATGGAAACGATAATTGAAGGGGAAATTATAGACGGCAAAATTCAGGGGATTGGCCCCTTGGGTTCATGTTTCTATTCAAAGGGTTTTCTGCTGGTATGATGAACTGAATAAACGAAAACAGAACTCTCTGAAATTTCATAAATGATAATGAAGGGAAATCGCTTTAACCTTATACCGCGCAATAAATTGCGGCTGTCTATAAATCCGAAGAATTCGGGATGCCCGACGAGTGCAGCATAACAATTTTCAAGCGCGTCCAGGAACTCATCACCCAATCCTGTGCGCTGCAACTCATAATAATGATAACTTTCTACTTCATCATGCTTCGCTTCGTCCGACAGGACAATCGTATAACTCATAAGCCATTTTTACCTTTTCTTAATTGGCTATGAACATCTTCCACTGAATAACCTATGCTACCGCCTTTTAGAAATTTTTCCCTACGGCTATAAAACTCATCCAATTCCTCTTGTGTAAAAGTATATGGCTGGGCGCTTTTATCTTCCATAAAAGAAAACATTGCCGCAATATCTTTGTCGTTTGCGACATCAATGTAATGATGTAATTGTTGACGTATTTCAGTGCTGCTCACGGGGGTCATTTTTTACAAAAATATATAATTATTTACTTTCTTCCCTGTAGTTCAGGGGAATGTTGTTTAACTTTATTGAAAACGAGTCAGGAAATTATGGCAAAGAAGGAAGAAAACATTAGTAAATGCTATACCCTCACTAAGCATTTCTTATTTTGCTCAATTCTTCTTTTACAATCCTTTTTGATTTCTTGCAGGAAGGATTATTCTCAACATCTGACTGGTGATTACGGAAAATTCTAGATAAGAGAGGATACTTTTAGATACGCTGACATGGTTTCTAGAACAGGAATGATATTTAATAAATCCGGCACGGGTCTTTTTTATAGCGAGGAGAAAAACGAAGGGCAACGACTTTGTATGCCCGTCCCACATTGCGGTAATTTTCCAATGATTCGAGACGATATGTTTTTTTGGAAAATTGACTGTGATACGTTGAATATTATATATTCTAAACATAATTTGTATAAGTTCAATATAGTTAGCATTACTGACAAACGGATGTCATTGATAAATAGCCGTAACGATACCATTAAATATGATTGCGCTGAGGAGATAACGCCCAAATAAATAGACACTTCGTAGCGTATACGTTTGGCTCCTTGATTTGGCATCAGAATATGTTTTGCCGGACGCAGTCCTTTGTTTAATTGGGGATTTAAGTTTAGAAAACTTAAACCAGGGCTGAGATTTCTTTCAGGAAAATCTATTCGGAACATCTGGGTGGTAATTAAGGGAGACACTCAAATAATACTTAATCACCTCTAAAAAACAGCCAATTTTAAATTGACTACCTTTATAATGGCTTAATTTGAAACTTCAACAATGATATTGAATTTTGGAAACAGCCATTGTATAATTTATCCCCTGCATTTACATAGGACGCATTAATCAATAGTATTCCTCTTACAACCATTGATTTTTTCATTAAAATTCAATGTGATTAATCTGGCTTATAAGGTTAATGTGATTAAACTTTAATGAGATGAAACCGAAATCTACCACTACTGATCATAAGGACGATAAGGCTGAAGTAATTAAATCCGATAATTTGTTTCCGGTTGTGGGTATCGGGGCTTCGGCAGGCGGGCTTGATGCATTTAGAAAGCTGCTGAAAGCAATCCCTGCAAATTCAGGAATGGCATACGTGTTAGTGCAGCATTTAGATCCCAGCCACGAAAGCATGTTGCCCGAAATACTGCAAAAAATTACAACCATTCCGGTACTGGAAATAACTGATGATATTAAAGTTGAACCCAATTTTATTTATGTAATCCCCAGTAATAAAATAATGGTGGCTACTGATGGCGTTTTACACCTTGCCCCCCGCCCTGCAAAAAGTAAAATGGAGCGAAACCTGCCAATTGACTTATTCTTTACTTCGCTCGCCGAGGTACATCAGACCCATGCCATAGGGGTGGTATTATCGGGCACAGCTACTGATGGCACGCTGGGATTAAAAGCCATTAAAGATTACGGCGGCGTTACCTTTGCCCAGGACGAAGCATCGGCAGCTTATGAAGGCATGCCCCATAGTGCGGTAGAGGCAGGGGTTGTTGACTTTATTCTTCCCCCGGAAAAAATACCGCAAAAAATTCTGGAGATTACCAAAAGTATGAATGGTAATAGCGGCGAGGAACACAACCTGCCACAGCAGGATGAGGATGTGTTTAAACAAATCATTGCGCTGCTGCGCATCCGCAAGGGAACCGACTTCACTTATTACAAGCAAACGACCATCCGCCGGAGAATATTGCGCAGGATGGCGCTCAACAAAAATGAAAAACCGGCAGGCTATCTTAAATATTTAAGAGAAAATAAACAGGAACAGGATGCGCTATATCAGGACCTGTTAATTCCGGTAACCACTTTTTTCCGGGACACTAAAAGTTTTGAAAATTTATCTGAAACGGTTTTTCCGCAAATTATAAAAAATAAAAAAACGGATGAGCCCATACGGGTATGGGTAGCCGGCTGCAGCACCGGCGAAGAGGTATATTCCATTGCTATTTGCTTTAAAGAATTATTAGGCGATAACCAGCAAAAAGTGCAAATCTTTGCCACCGATATAAGCGAACCTGCTATTGTAAAAGCGCGCATTGGTATTTATAAAAAAAGCGAAGTGGAATGCATATCACCGCAACGCATGAATGAGTTTTTTACAAAAACCAACGGTAGTTACCAGGTAATTAAACTGGTAAGGGATATGTGTGTATTTGCCGTTCACAATTTTTTAAAAGATCCGCCTTTCGGCAAGATGGATTTTATAAGTTGCCGCAATGTGCTGATTTATATGGAACCCTACCTGCAAAAGAAGGCGTTAACCACTTTTCATTATTCATTAAACCTCCATGGGGTTTTGTTACTCGGTAAATCAGAAACCACCAGCGGTGTACCCGACCTATTTGCTGCTGCCGCAAAAAACGATAAATTATTTACACGCAAAGATGTGCCCGGCAAGTTTATGCATGTAGCTAGCCAGCGTAGCGAACAATATTTCGGTATTGCCGATACCAATATCAAAAGCGAATCCATTCGTACCGACTTTCAGAAAACAGCTGATGATATTATACTCAGCAAATACACCCCCGCCGGTGTGGTAGTAAATGAGGCCATGGACATTGTACATTTTCGCGGCAGCACCGGCAATTACTTAGAGCAATCGCCCGGCAAGCCGAGTCATAATTTACTAAAGATGGCAAAACACGGTTTGGCTTTTGAACTGCGAAACATTTTGCACAAAGCAAAAAAAGAAAAAGCATCGGTTATAAAAGAAAATATT
This sequence comes from uncultured Bacteroidota bacterium, assembly GCA_903839875.1. Lineage (GTDB taxonomy): Bacteria > Bacteroidota > Bacteroidia > Chitinophagales > Chitinophagaceae > Nemorincola. Next base: position 53,008 of record CAIMDZ010000012.1, on the reverse strand, counting down.
CCCCTGCAGGTAAACGGCAGTCTGCGTAACATTTCAATAGAAGCCATTCCGCTGCCCAACACTATAGAGCCACATTATTTAATTCTCTTTCACGATCATAATTCCAATGGCAATAATGCATTAGCTATAAGCATTGAGAAAACAGTCTCAGCCAAACAAAAAAAAGATGATAAGGATATACGTATACAGCAATTAGAGCTGGAGCTGGAGCAAGCCCGTGAAGATATGCGCAGTATTACCGAAGACCAGGAAGCCGCCAACGAAGAACTGCAAAGCGCCAACGAGGAACTTTTAAGCAGCAGCGAAGAACTACAGAGCCTGAACGAAGAACTGGAAACCAACAAAGAAGAACTGCAAAGCACCAATGAAGAGCTGACGATTGTAAACCATGAAATTATCAGTTTGAATGAAATGGTAACGGAAGCACGGGATTTATCCGAAGCCATTATTGCCACCATTCATGAGCCGATGCTTATTCTCGACAAAAACCTTCGTGTAAAATATGCCAATAATTCATTCTATAAATACTTTGGTGTAAAGAAAGAAGATACTGAAGGGATACTCTTGTATGATTTAGGAAACAAGCAATGGAATATTCCGCGCCTCCGCGAATTGCTTGACGACATCATTCCCCGGAATTCTCACTTCCAGGATTTTGAACTGATACACACTTTCCCCGGAATAGGCGAAAAAATAATGTTGCTCAATGCAAGCCGGATTATTCAAAAAACACAGCAGGAACAATTGATCCTGCTGGCCATTGAAGACATCACCGAGCGTTCCCGTTATTATATCAAGGAAAGATATAGTCTTAGTCTTATTGAAGCAAGCCTGGACCCATTGGTAACAATCAGTACAGACGGCAAGATCATGGATTTAAATCAGGCGACTGTGAATATAACAGGTATTGCACGGGAACACCTTAAGGGTACCGACTTCTTCGATTATTTCACCGAACCGCAAAAAGCAGGTGAAGTATACAAGAAAGTATTCGCCAAAGGATCTGTGACTGATGCCCCGCTTACGCTTCGCCATAGGGACGGCAAACTGACCGATGTATTATTCAATGGATCGGTTTACAAAGATGAACAAGGTAAAGTGCTAGGTGTAGTTGTAGTAGCAAGAGATATTACCGACAGGAAAAAGATTAAAGAGAATTTAGAGAAGAGTCTAAAAGAAATATCGGATTACAAATATGCGCTCGATGAATCTTCCATAGTTGGGATCACTGACCAGAAAGGAATTATCAAGTATGCGAATGACAACTTCTGTAGTATATCAAAATACACACGCGAAGAATTAATAGGTCAGGATCACCGCATCATTAGTACCGGCTATCATCCTAAAGAGTTTATCCGTGATTTATGGACAACAATTGCCAGCGGGAAAATATGGAAAGGTGAATTAAAAAACAAAGCAAAGGATGGCTCTATTTATTGGGTAAACACAACGATTGTTCCTTTTATGAATGAGGAGGGAAAGCCATACCAGTATGTTGCTATAAGGTCGGACATTACTGAACAAAAAAGAATTGAAACCGATATGATGGAAGCCAGGGTGTTTGCTGAGCTGGCTACTGTAATTGCTGAAGAAGCAAAAGAGAAAGCCGAAAACGCCACACTATTCGCAGAAAGTGCAATGAAAGCAAAGCAGCAATTTTTGTCAAACATGAGCCATGAAATCCGGACGCCAATGAATGCAATTATCGGATTTACAAAAGTGGTATTGAAAACAGATTTATCGGTAAAACAAAAAGAGTTTTTGACAGCGATTAAAATAAGCGGTGATGCATTAATCGTGCTGATTAACGATATACTGGACCTGGCAAAAGTCAATGCAGGGAAAATGATATTTGCGCAAACCCCATTTAAAATGGCGTTATCCATATCTGCCATGCTACATTTATTTCAGACAAAAATCCAGGAGAAGAATTTAGATTTGGTTAAAGAGTACGACGACAAAATTCCGGAGGTGTTGATTGGCGATCCGGTGCGCTTGCACCAGATTATACTAAATCTCGTAAGCAATTCTGTCAAATTTACATCAAGAGGAAAAATTACGGTAGGCGTCCGTTTGGTAAGTGAAGATGAAAAGAGAGCATCCATCGAATTTACAGTTACCGATACAGGAATAGGAATACCGGAAAATAAAATGGAAAGTATTTTTGAAAACTTCCAGCAAGCCTCCGGCGACACTTCAAGATTGTATGGAGGCACAGGATTAGGACTTGCGATTGTGAAACAATTGGTAGAACAGCAGGGTGGCAGCATAAGCGTAAAAAGCAAAGTTAATGAAGGCTCTGTTTTTAGCTTTATACTACCCTTTGAAAAAACAAATACTGAAATTGATATTAAAATTGAAACTGCCGAACTGCATACAGAGACCAAGAACATAAGAATATTGGTTGCAGAAGATATGAAGCTCAACCAATTACTGATGAAAACTATACTGGATGATTTTGGCTTTGAAATGGACATAGCTTCCAACGGGAAAACAGCCATTGAACTACTTCAAAGTAAATCTTATGATATTATCCTGATGGATTTACAGATGCCGGTAATGAATGGGGTTGAAGCTACAGAATACATTCGCAGCAAGCTGAATTCAAAAATCCCCATTATCGCATTAACTGCAGATGTAACCACAGTTGATTTAGAAAAATGTACTGCCGCCGGCATGAATGATTATATCTCGAAGCCGATTGATGAAAAATTGCTGTACAGTAAAATAACCGGGCTGGTTAAACCTGCGAAAGACACAAAAGTAATAAGTACAAACCACAAATATATAAACCTGGATCACCTTCAGAAACGGACAAAATCAAAACCAAAATTGATGATGGAGATGATAACCGTATACCTGGAACAGATACCACCAATAATCAACTTAATGAAGGTTAGCCTGAACAGTAAAGACTGGGAATCTTTAAGCGCCGCGGCTCATAAAATTATTCCCTCATTCGATATAATGGGCATAAATGAAGAATATATAATGCTGGCAAAAAAAATTCAGAAATATGCGGAAAAGAAACAACACAGTGATCAGCTTCCCGATCTTGTTTTGCAGCTTGAAAACATCTGTAATCAGGCATGTAAAGAATTAGAAAATGAATTCAGGGGAATAAAAAAAATGGTGCTATAAAGCTAATATCTATTACACCTTAAAATCAACAATGAGCGAATTTCATAGACAAATCCCCAATGTGCGATACCTTGCGCCACCGCCAAAGCTAAGGCGGCACGCGGTCGGCATCGGGGGGGCCTTACTTTCCGGGCTATAAACGGTTGATGCCTTTGGCATCATTAGTGCGGAATACATTTGTTTACCATGAGGAGTATTTAAAAGCACCACCTGCAATTAATGCTGTTCCGGATTTATAACTTTCAAATTACTGATGTACTTTTGCCCAACAGAAAATTATGAACAACAGGTTATTTTTCGCAATTTTTATTCTATTATCATTCATCAATAGTAGTACTTCATTCGGGTCCGACACGCTCAGGCGCAAAAAACCGTCAGTAATATTGGTGCAGTTGCGTTCTGAGCATAACAGGATAGAGGCGTTGACAAAGAGAAGGATGTTCAAAGAAGTGGAGGAGGTAAAAAAAGACGCCCGGGAGGTAGTGTCAAGAATGATCCTGGATTTCCGGGTGCATTTTAACTACTGCCCGGTGTATTATTACGTGGATACGAATATTGAACTGATCAGGAAAAAACAGTATGACGGCATATTGCTGAATGAAGACCTAACCCCCGCAAAGAACGCTCTCATCAACCGCGCCGGCAACGATTACTACATTGTGTATTTCGGCTACGCCGCTGCACCAACCGAAAAGATAAGAGTGGAAACCGAAAACATACCCGACCCCACACTCTACAACACCAATTATGGCGACCCGTATGGCAGGAGCCTGGTCATCAATAATGATACCATGAAACAGATCGGCTATGTGTACACTATAGGTCCCAACCTTCGTATTTTAAGAAAGAAAAGAAAAACCTTATTTTACAATTCAAAACATTTTGACATTGAATACTACCCACTGGCAGAGCTGCTTGATATACAACTGAAAGAGAATAAAGGGCAAATAATAAAGAAAGGCCGCGCGAGTAACTAAGGAACGATGACAAAATAATTCCTAAGTGCAAAATACAAGAAAAAGGCCGGAACATGCTCCTGGCCTTATCCACAAAATATCATCTTACCATTACTCCCTTCCCATCTTCCTGAGCATCCTGCCATGCTTCACAAGCGCCACCATAAAATTTGGCATGACCTGGTAAGGCAGCCCGAATTGTTCGGCGGTACGCTTTACTATCTTCGAAATTTCAGGATAGTGCACATGCGAGATGTGGGGGAATAAATGATGTTCTACCTGGTAGTTGAGGCCACCGATGAACCAGTACATGATGCGGCTGCGCGGAGAAAAATCGGCTGTATTCATCAGTTGATGGATAGCCCAGTTGTTCTCTATTTTCCTGTCCCCGGTAGGCAAAGGAAATTCAGAGGATTCCAGTACATGCGCCAGTTGGAAGATACATGAGAGCCCAAGTCCGGCAACTGCATGCAGTATCAGGAATCCGAAAATTACGTAATACCATGGCATACCTGAAAATATGATAGGTAAAACCAGCACATAACCGAAATATATTACCTTGTATATGCTCAGTTCCAGCAACGCTTTTCTGAGGGTTATTTTCTCTTTTTTAAGCAGCCCTCTTTTCTCGTAAATAAACAGCAGCCGGTAATCTTTATAAGTAACCCATTGCAGGGTGAGGAGGCAATAAAGGAACCAGGCATATATATGCTGGAACCTGTGCAGTTTATACTTCTTTGCATGTGGCGAAAAACGCATCAGTCCGCCTACCTCGATGTCTTCATCCAGGCCTTCGATATTGGTGTAGGTATGATGCAGTAAATTATGTTGTATTCTCCAGGTTACATCATAGCCACCTATTACGTTCACCACGTCGCCAACAATTTTGTTCACAGTCTTGTATTTGGAATAGGAGCCATGGTTGGAATCGTGGTGCACTGAGCAACCAATACCTACCATACCCACACCCATCATAAACCATAAACCGAAAAACAACAAGGGACTAACAGCGCCTACACCGGTAATAATCAATATATTAGGTACAAAAAATATAGATAACATGAAGACGGTCTTCCATCTCAGCGCCATATTACCATGAGGGACAAGATCGTTCTCTTTAAAAAAATCGTCTATATTTTTTTTCAGTGTGTCGTAGAAACCGTCTCCGTTCTTAGGTGCGAATCGAACTATATCCAATTTATTCACTCTTTCTGTTGATTTTTAAAATGCCTGCAAATATAATCAAAATATCCATTAAGGTATGTTATTATCTTTTTATCAGCCGGAAATCAAAGCAAAAAAAAACCGCATCTCGTTGAAGATGCGGTTGTAGAAATATGATGATTATTAATTAAGTGTTTTAAGTTTCTCCAGCATTTCTTTTGATTTGTCCATTTTACTTTGCCTGGCATACACTTCCTTAAGCGCCAGAACGGTTGACTTGTAAGTATTCTTTTCATCACCTGAAAGATCCTTTTCCCTGCCCGAATAAACAGTATATGCCTTCTCGAAATACGGCATTGACTTGCCGAATAATGCGTCACGCTTTCCTTTCAGGGCGTCGTAGTTAGTCTGGTCGGCAGTTGATGTACCTGTTATGGCGTTCATTTTATCGTTATAATCTGCAGCCTGGTTAAAGTATAAAGAGCCGAAATTGTAATTAACAAGGGCATCATCGGGTTTCACCTTCAATGCACGTAGATAGGCATCTTCCGCTTTAAGTACCAACTCCGCCGAATTTGACGGCTTTGGCCCTGTTTTTGGAGTAGCCATTTCCTGGTAGGCTGTCGCAAGGTCAAAGAGCAGCACTTCATTATTAGGTTCTTTGGAGATTGTCTCCTCCAGTTTCTTTATAAGGTCATCAATTTTGCCGGTAGTAATATAATAGTTCAATTCTGAATTGCGGATATTTGCATCATCAGGAAATAATATCCTGGCTTCTTCAATAACCTTAAATGCCTCAGCAGTATTCTTCTGCATGTTGTAGGCCTGTATCAGGCATTCATAAACAGATGAAGTTTTGGTTATCGGGTTGTTCTTTACTACAATTAACAGAGGTATTGCTTCATCATACTTACTGCTATAATAAACACTGAGGGCTATTGTCTGATTTGCCCTTGCGTAAGCGGTATCAAACAACTTAGCCGAAGCGGAAGGAAGTTTATCCCATCTTTTTCCTCCGTCTATCTCATGAATTTTTACTACAGTTTTCATGAGATCAATGGCATTGTTCATATCCTTATTATTATAAGCGGTTGATCCATCGTTGTAATAATTGATGGCTCCATATAACAGCAGCATATCCACATCGCTTTTTTCATAGTCCGGCTTTACTTCCAGCAATTTAAAAAGGGATTGGGTTGCTTCTTTATATGGATAAAGCGTATTGTATTTACCGGATTGCTGCATTCCCATATACACTCTTGCCTTTACAAATAAGGTCTTAGGTTTATCCTTAGTATCTGGTCCTGCCTGTGCTTTATCAATGTTTTCCTTTGCTTCATCAAGGTTGCCTTTATTCAGAGCTTCCTTTGCGGAAACGGTAAACTTTTCCTGCGCTATACCGTGGAAGGTTAATCCAAGCGCGGCAATCATAATAATTACTTTTTTCATATTACTGGTTGTTTGACAGTTTGCGTTTAAACCTGATTTATATGCCCTGAATTTCAAGTAGTATATCTGAAACCTGAGGCGTTTTTTCTATTCTTCTGTTGCTGGTGTTGATCCGCTTTCCCCTGATGGTTCTTCTCCGGGAGTAGTTCCTTCCTCAACAGGATGATCAGATGGTAATTCCTCTTCCACATCCTGTTCATGGATCGAGGCAATTGCTGCAATCCGGTCACCTTCATCTATATTGATCAGCTTTACACCCTGGGTAGCTCTACCTGCTTCACGGATAGCTGATACCTTCATACGGATTGTAACACCCGATTCACAGGTGATCATGAGGTCATCGGTTTCTTCCACACCTACCAGGCCAACCAGCGCGCCGGTCTTTTCAGTAATATTAATGGTCTTCACTCCTTTGCCTCCCCTGTTGGTAACACGGTAGGACAGCAGGTATTTCTGCATTTTACCATCCGTGTCTTCTATCGAAACCAGATTATATGGGTCACTTTCAGCGGCTTTTTCAGCATCTTCTGCTTTTTCTTCCACCTTCTCCAGGAATGGGGTACGTTTACCAAGCCCTTTTTCAGACACCACCAAAACCTGTTTGGTCACATCATTTTTTGACACGCAAATCATGCCTATTACCTCATCATTCTTTTCATCAAGCTCAATACCAAACACGCCGATTGCGCCCCTGCCAGTAGCCCTTACTTTCTCCTGCGGGAAACAAATAGCCCGGCCGCTCTTCACCGCCATCATAATATAATAATCTTCTCTTGTCAGAGAAACGTCGAGCAACTGATCGCCTTCTTCAATAGTAATGGCTATGATACCATTCGCACGCGGGCGACTGAAATCTTCCAGTTTAGTCTTTTTGATAATACCCTTCTTGGTACACAATACCACAAAATGTGAATTCACAAATTCCTCATCTTCCAGTTGCGGTACATCAATAACGGTTCGTATCTTATCATCAGCCGGTATCTGGATCATATTCTGGATAGCCCTACCCTTTCCGTTTTTATCAGCCTCGGGTATTTCATACACTTTAAGCCAGAAACAACGACCCTTTTCAGTAAAGAACATCAGTGTGTGGTGGGTAGACGCCACAAACAGGTGTTCAATATAGTCTTCCTCGCGGGTCTTGCCTCCCATCGAGCCTCTTCCGCCCCTGCGCTGAGAACGGTATTCAGCGGTTGAAGTGCGCTTGATATACCCGAGATGAGAAACTGTAATAACTACATCTTCTTTCTCTATCAGGTCTTCAATGCGCATTTCATCGGCCAGGTATTGTATCTCGCTTCTGCGCGCATCTCCATACTTTTTTTGCACTTCTAACAGCTCATCTTTAATGATCTGGTACCGTATTCCTTCATTGCCAAGAATTTCTTCAAGGTGTGATATCAGTTTCATCAGCTCAGCATGCTCTTCACGGATCTTTTCACGCTCCATGCCTGTAAGCCGCTGCAATCGAAGTTCGAGAACCGCCTTTGCCTGTATCTCAGACATACTGAATTGAGTGATCAGCCCTTCCTTCGCAATATCCGGATTAGCAGAATTCCTGATAAGTTTGATCACTTCATCCAGATGATCAAGGGCAATCAAATACCCCTCCAATATATGCGCACGCTTTCTGGCTTCAGACAGCTCATACCTGGTGCGCCTAACTACGACCTCGTGGCGGAAAATAATAAATTCCGAAATAAGGTCTTTAAGGTTAAGGGTACGGGGGCGTCCATTCACTAATGCCACGTTGTTGATGCCGTAGGAAGTCTGGAGCTCACTGTATTTATATAGTTGGTTGATAATGACCTGGGCCACCACATCCCTGCGCAGCTCAACTACTATCCTTGTTCCATCCTTGTTCGACTCATTACCCACATGGGTGATGCCGTCAATTATTTTATTATTTACAAGTGAACCTATCTTTTCAGTGAGTGCGTCGCGGCTAACCTGGTAAGGAACTTCTGTAATAATGATCATTTCCTTGCCATTCTTCATGGCCTCCACCGTCACCCTTCCACGCAGCACTACCCTTCCCCTGCCGGTCAGGAAACCCTGCTTGATACCTTCTATACCATAAATAATAGCCCCTGTAGGAAAATCAGGCGCCTTTACAAACTTCATGAGTTCTTCAATGGTAATATCCCTGTTGTCAATGTAGGCGATACAGCCATCAACAACCTCAGTAAGGTTATGCGGCATCATGTTGGTTGCCATACCCACTGCAATACCCGATGAGCCATTGACAAGCAACTGTGGTATCCTTGCAGGCAGAACTGTAGGTTCCTCCAGCGAATCATCGAAGTTTGGGGCAAAATCAACGGTCTCTTTCTCAATATCCTCCATCATCGCTTCACCCAGCTTCTGCATACGCGCCTCTGTGTAACGCATTGCCGCAGGGTTATCGCCATCTGCACTGCCATAGTTTCCCTGGCCGTCAATTGTAGTGTAACGCATACTCCAGGGCTGCGCCATACGCACCATTGCATCATAAACCGCAGTATCGCCATGCGGATGGTACTTACCGAGCACTTCACCTACAATACGGGCGCATTTCTTGTAGGGCTTATTGAAGGTATTACCCAGTTCATGCATTGCAAACAATACCCGGCGGTGCACCGGTTTCAAACCATCCCTTACATCTGGCAATGCACGACCAACGATCACCGACATAGAATAATCTATGTAGGCTGTCTTCATCTGTTCTTCAATGTTGATCTGTATTATTTTATCATTCTCTTCAGGGTTCTGCTGAGGCAATAAATCTCCGTTGTTTTGATCCATATTCCGGTATTAAAAAAAGATGTGCAAATATATGGTTTTATAGCGGTATTTTTTACTGTAACTGCAACTATTCAATACGTTAAAATCCTGCATGTTAATAACATTGGGGATTACCTGATTATAGACGAAAACTCAGCCTGAAATCTTGGGTAAATGCTGATTTTTTTTCATCAGGAAAAATACCTTTAATAAAGTCTTAACTAAAAACATGCTTCAATGATACATATGTAAAAACCGGACGTGCAAATGGAATAATCTGTTTTACACAAATCTTAACCAACACTATTTATCATTAAATTCGTGTTTTTGAGCTATTCGTACTGACAATAATAACAAATTCAATCAATCAGTTGTAAATTTAAAATAATAACCTTCACAAGATCAGGCTGCAATTTTAAGTATGAGTTAAAGAATTTTAGAAAATCCTTTTTTTTTCTGGCTTTTTTTAAAAAAGTGCAAAATAATATATGGAAAGTAAAAGGAAAATTAATATCTTGCATTCACTTAAATACCGTAAATATGAAAAAAATATTATTAATTCTAGGTTTTTGTTGCAGTGTAAACATGCTTTCTGCCCAGGAAAACATACATATATTCCAGGATAGCCACCACAACTTTATCGGCGACGTCGGGAATGGCACTATTATTGGCAATAATAATACATTCCTTGGCCAGTTTAAAAATGTAGATAAACAATTCTGTATTGTGAACAGCCAACATAAAACAGTTGGTTATATTGCAAATGGCAACGAAATTCATGATCTTGACCATCATGTGATTGCCTCTATATCAATGAATCAGACTGATTATACAATTACCGTAGAAAATGGGGATCACGTTGTGCTTGGTTATATAAAAAGAGACGGATCTGTTGAAAACGCAAGTCACACAGTGATAGGTTATGAGTTACTTTGCGAACCAATGTACGTAGTTGCCTACTTCCTGGTGTTTAAGTTGTAGTCTTTACTATATTTATTGCCCTCATCCTATCTTTTAAGCCGGGATGAGGGTTTATTTTTGTGGCGGCTCTTCCGGTTAAATCCATACAGGAAATGAAAAAGATCTTTTGCGCATTGATGTCAGTCTTTTCCTTAGGTACTGCAAATGCACAGCTTGCCGATGGCGCCACTGCCCCCGACTTTACTTTTACAGATATTTACGGAACAACCCAAAACCTCTATTCTTACCTTAACCAGGGAAAATATGTAGCGATAGACATTTCCACTACCTGGTGCGCTCCATGCTGGGCTTACCATCGAAGCGGAGTAATGGATAGCCTTTATACCCTGCAAGACAGCATTGGAGACAATAAAGCCAAAGTACTTTTTATTGAAGGAGATGGCGGCACGGATCTTGCCGACCTGCAGGGAACCGGCACAAGCACTCAGGGCAACTGGCTGGCCGGTACTCTTTTCACGGTCATCAATCCGCCATATGGAGTTCCATTGAATGATTTCAATGCTTCGTACAACATTAATTCTTACCCAACTTTTTACCTCATTTGCCCCAATAAAAAAGTATATACAGACACACTCAACAGTAACTTAATGAAGCCATCTGTACGCACCTGGGAATATGTAGCTACTACCTTCTGCTCCATAGCTGGGCTAGACAATATTAATGACCACAACCCACTTACTGTTTACCCTAACCCGGCAAGTGATCACGTGGTGCTTTACTTCGGATTGAACAGTAGTTTAGATGTTACATTGGTAGTTACAGATGTATTAGGTAATAAAGCCGCAACAAAGGATTTCGGTTTCCTGCAACCTGGCGATCATTCTTTAAATTTTGACGTGAGTGCACTCACTCCGGGCATTTATTTCTTTGCCATTTTCTCAGGTGACAACCGCATTGTAAGGAAGAAAGTAGTAATTCAATAACCTTGTCAGAAAACAATCTGCATAAATACAAAAACAGCCGCCCGGAACCCGGAGCGGCTGTTTTAAATACTTTCACCAGCGCTTATTGCAATACTAATTTCGAATAATAATTCTTACCCGATTCATCATTCATTACGAAGTAATAATTACCTTTCGCAATTCCTTGTACGGAGAAGCTGGCTTTGCCATTGTTAACAATGGGAACCACATCAATACGGCTGCCGGACATATCAACAAGGTAGCTGGAAGAAATGTTGATTTTGTTCAGGATAATAGTAAATTCCTCCTTGGCAGGATTTGGAAATAAATCAATAATTTCTTTTGAAGTTGCCTGGGATACTGATGTGGTAACGGTATAAGTACCTTTCAAATACATTACCTTTCCGGTGTTATCGTCTTCCCAAACTATATGTACAGCGCCTGGAGACATTGCCACATCTGCATTCATGATCCCGGTGCCTGTTGCAAAGGATAACGCACTGTAAGGAGGAAAACCGCCGGCAGTAATGTTATTGGTAAAAGTAAACGCAATGTATTTTCCGGAACTGACATTTTGCACCCAGACAGCCGAGGCCACATTGCCGCAGTTTGCAGTACGGGGATAGTTTTGAGATAAAAGACCGGTAACAGTCCCTGTAAGTGGAGTAGTTGAAGCTGAGGACATTGCACTTATTGATGAACGGCTGTAGTAAACAAGTGGCGGCGTATCTCCGCTCATGAATACTGAATAAATACTATCACCAATAACAAAACCATCGGGGCCACTTGCGGGGCATGAAGTCTTCAGCCAGTTATTGTTATCAATATTCATGTGACTGGGGAAAGTTGCTCCGCCTGTAGTGGAAACAGCCGCCCATGAATCCCTGATATTTGTGGCATTATTTCTGTAAAGAACAATAATGTCTGATCCTGAAGAAAGCATGGTTGCAGGACAACAATTGCAAACCTCATTAGTACCTGCGCTGGCCAGAACGTCGGCTGAAAATGTTGCACCGCCATCAGTTGACCGGCTCACTACGTATTGTGCATTGTTAAAGGAGGCATTGAACTTCATAAAGGCAACAACAGGATTGCCGGTAGCATTCGCAGTAACCGTGGGGAAACGTGATATATTGGTGTCTATGTTATCAACACGTACTGGAGCCGAAAACGTAGTTCCTCCGTCATAGGAATGTGCGAGGTACGAATAATTTGTGATTGTACCTTCCGGCGTAACCTTCATAGAGATATACACAGTATCACCGTAGGCGGCAAGATCAGGTCCAGCCCAGGATTGTGCAAATACTTTATGAGCACCGCTTGGCACGGATGGGGGGTTAAAAGAAGTGCCGTTCCATTTTGTAAAATAGGCGATTGTGTCAGTCTTACCCCAAACAATATAAGGGTCTCCGCTTCTGTTTAAAGCTATACGCGGATGAAGATTACTCCCGGTACCTGATGAGGTTACAGTAATAGGGGTACCCCAGGTTATCTGTGCAAAAGACGGAACGCTAAACGCTACCGCAAAACAAAGTGTAAAAAAATATTTCATAATTATATTATATTTCAGATTAACAGACAGTCAATTATTAACAGTTGGGTAATAATATACTAAATACAAAGTTTAATTCTTGTTTACAATTAATTAATAAATTACATTTGTAAAATTAATACAAAAGATGCAACTAAATCAATGATCAGACTAATTACTTTATTCACAGCATTATTTGTTACAACGTCATGCATTGCACAAATTCCCAACGGAGATTTTGAAACCTGGGATTCCTCTGCAGGTTATCAAATGCCTGTTGGATGGGATAACATGAACCCGGTCACAACTTCTACTTCATTTTACACCTGCCAAAGAATGGATCCGGGTTATTCAGGTTATTCCATAAAACTAGGTACATTGAATGTACCAGGAATAGGAATCGTACCGGGGATTGCAGTTTCAGGCAGATTAGATCATACATCCTATCTTCCAATATCGGGTTTCCCATACACTTTACGCCCGCAGGTATTGGCCGGAGAATGGCAGTATATGGCTTACAGTTCCGCTGACCAGGGATTTATCACTATCTTCCTGTCGAAATGGAACTCAGGCACCAGCCACAGGGATACAATAGCTTATACCAGGTACGATTTACCAGACATGGTTATGGCATGGACGGCCTTTCATATACCCCTGTATTATTATAGTTCCGCTTCCCCCGATTCAGCTATGGTAGTATTATCGGCAAGTGGGTCCAATCCATTAGTCTATAGTATTCTTATGGTGGACGACCTGAGGTTTGCTGATTCTCTGACATTAGGCGCAGAAAACCAGTTTAAACTGGTAAATGAGCTTTCAGTATTCCCAAATCCGGCAAAAGAAAAATTCACATTATCTTACAATAGTGTTTCCGGAAATGATACGCATGTTTCTATTTCAGACCTTAGTGGAAGGACAATAAAAACTTTAACTTTGAAAGTAAGTAAAGGAATGAACACCAATACCATAAATACAGCAGATCTTTCAAAAGGATTTTATATTATTAAGATAGAAGATGAACAGGGAATTCAGGTGAAAAAATTAATTATTGATTAACAAAAAAATAACCACTTTCTTTATTATCTGACCACTTAAAACCAAACGAGTATGAAGAAACTTTCTACACTATTTTGTTCCATTGTTTTAACCGGTTCTGCTTTCGCACAGATCCCTAATGCCAGCTTCGAAAGCTGGACGGCTCATACCGGGTATGATACTCCTGATCAATGGGGTAATTTAAACTCATTTACAGGAACGGCTTCAGTTTACACCTGTGAAAAGGGTACGCCCGGAGCATCAGGGGCTTCCTATATTAAATTAACTTCTAAAACAGTTGTATTACCGGTAGCCCCGGGAATAGCTGTAACTGGTTCTATAAATACTACGACCTTGTCAGTAAGCGGTGGTTTCGCTTATACCTTGCGCCCGGCAAGCCTTACAGGCCAATGGCAATATGCAACCACCGGCACAGATTCAGGCCACGTTATGGCACTTCTTACTAAATGGAATTTAGCAACCAATAAAAGAGATACCGTTGCATTCGCAAATAAAACAGTTGGTGGCACTCTTAGTACATGGACTGCTTTTACCATCAATCTTAATTATTACAGCGGTAAGTTGCCTGACACTGCAATGATATTATTGGCATCGAGCGGCACAACACCTGTTGCAAATAATTCATTGTATATTGATACCCTTGCTTTTGCAGGTAATGTCCCTTCAGGTGTAGTTACAGTAAATACGAACTCAACTCCTTCAATAATATATCCAAATCCTTCAGGAGGAAATGCGAATTTGTATTATTACAGCATAACCGGTGGAAATATCAGGCTGAGTGTTCTTGACTTTAGCGGCAGGCTGATTAAAGAGTCAACTACTAACGCAGCTATAGGTGAAAATAATTTCCAGGTTAATGTATCGGGCCTGGTTCATGGCATGTATGTGCTGCGGATTGCAGATGAACTCGGCGGAGTCGAAGAAAAGAAATTTATAGTTAAGTAAATAAATCAGGAAGCAGACTAAGGGCGGGTTTTCCCGCCCTTTTTGTTTTTGTATAACATTCAATAACATACCGGGTTACCATAATTGCGTTATACTTCACGCGGCATAGATCTGTGCAAAAGAGTTTCACCCGCACATGCGGGACTAAATTTTATTTCAATTTACTACACTCACGTCACGTTTATAAGCTCGCAAAGCACTTATTGATAAATGCACAAATTTACCCCATTTACAGTATAATAGTCGCACCACATCTTGAAAGTGGGGGACATCTCCACCTCATATATTATATCCGAAGCTTGATAAAAGTCTTTTATTGACTTGGATCATTAGAAATTTCCGGTTAGTTTTTGACCTTTGCAACGGTTAACTTTGCCTAAGAAGTCTAATGAAAACGATTAAAAAAACATTTCCTGTTACCGGCATGCATTGTGCAGCATGTGCTGTCACCATTGAAAAAACATTAAAATCACAAAAAGGCATTTCCAACGCGGGTGTCAATTTTGCCAATGCTACCGCACTTGTAGAATATGATAGTGAAACTGCTAACCTGGATGAAATAAAAAAAGCAGTTGAAACTGCCGGGTACGATATTCTGGTTAATGAAGAAGAAAGCGACCCGGAAAAAATTGAAGCAATAAACCGGAAATATTATGTAGCGTTGAGGCTTAAGACCATTCTTGCCATAATCCTGTCCATTCCGATTGTTGTTCTGGGCATGTTTGCAATGGATATTCCATATGCAAATTACATGATGTGGCTCCTGGCTACACCAGTAGTGGCTGTTTTGGGTAGCAGTTTTTTTACAGGTGCCTGGAAACAGGCAAAACGTTTCGCTGCGAACATGGATACACTGGTAGCGCTGAGTACAGGTATTGCTTACCTGTTCAGTGTTTTCAACACCCTCTACCCTACCTATTGGACTGAAAAGCACCTGGAAGCGCATGTATATTTCGAGGCATCAGCAGTGGTGATAGCATTTATTCTCCTCGGTAAGATGCTGGAAGAAAAGGCAAAGTCAAACACCTCCTCAGCTATTAAAAAACTAATAGGATTACAACCATCAACAGTTACAAGAGTAAGGAAAGATAAATCAGAAGAAGTAGTTTCTATAAAAGAACTGGCAGTAAATGATGTGGTGCTTGTAAAGCCGGGTGAAAAAATTGCTGTGGACGGAACTGTTATCACCGGCAATTCATTCATAGATGAAAGCATGATATCAGGCGAGCCAATGCCTGTTGAAAAAACTACCGGCAGCAAAGTATTTGCCGGTACAATTAACCAGACAGGTAGTTTTCAGTTCAGGGCTGAAAAAGTTGGCAAAGACACCTTGCTTGCCCATATAATAAAGAAAGTACAGGAAGCGCAGGGAAGCAAAGCGCCGGTACAAAAACTGGTGGATAAAATTGCAGGAATATTTGTTCCTGTTGTAATGGGGCTTGCTGTTTTAAGTCTTATTGTATGGATAGTTTGGGGAGGCGAAAATGGATTTTCACATGGCCTGCTCGCAATGGTTACCGTACTGGTTATCGCCTGCCCATGTGCATTAGGCCTGGCAACACCTACGGCCATTATCGTTGGCGTTGGCAAGGGCGCCGGTTTAGGTATCCTTATTAAAGATGCGGAAAGCCTGGAAACTGCCCATAAAGTAACTGCAATTGTTTTGGATAAAACCGGAACAATTACAGAAGGAAAACCTGAAGTGACTGATATCGCCTGGAAAGAAGGGGTAAATAATGCATTGCTTTCATCTGTACTATATAGTATGGAAGCGCGGTCGGAACATCCGCTTGCAATGGCGATAACGGGCTTTTTTAAAAATTTAAAAATAGAACAGGTTGCCATTAATTCATTCGACAGCATTACAGGTAGCGGGGTAACAGCCCTTTATGGCGGCAACATATATTTCGCAGGCAGCAGCAAACTGGTTGCATCAATGAATTTAAAGATTCCCGAAAGCATTGCCAGACAGGTTAACCAATGGGTGGAGAACGCAAATACAGTAGTCTGGCTGGCAGACCAGTTTAGTGTACTTGCCGCGATTGCTGTTAAGGATGTGATTAAACCCCACACACCCGTGGCTATAAAGGAATTAAGGCAAATGGGCATTGATGTGTATATGCTTACCGGTGACAGTCAGCAAACTGCATATGTGATCGCCGCTGAAGCGGGTATAACGCAATTCAAAGCGGAAGCTTCCCCAACCGATAAGGTGAATTTTATTAAAGAGCTGCAGGCTCAGGGGAAAATTGTAGCAATGGTGGGCGATGGTATCAATGATAGCCCCGCGCTGGCCCAGGCCAATATCAGTATTGCGATGGGTAAGGGCACAGACATAGCCATGGATGTTGCAAAAATGACTTTGATTTCCTCGGACCTTAACCATATACCTAAGGCAATAAGGCTCTCACGAAAAACCGTTTTACTGATCCGGCAGAATCTGTTCTGGGCTTTTATCTACAACATTATCGGTATTCCCATTGCAGCCGGGGCATTATATCCGGTAAATGGTTTCCTGCTCAATCCTATGATAGCCGGAGCCGCTATGGCATTGAGTTCTGTGTCTGTGGTGAGTAATAGTTTGCGGCTGAAGTGGAGTAAACTATAGAATACGCATTCGGTCAATTAATTCATTTTCCTTTTTTGACGGATTTGTCTTTAGGCTCAGAGTTGATCAGAATAAAGGATGAAATAAAATTTTTATTATCAAGCTGCATAGTTGAACCGTTTGGCTCAAGCTTTCTGAATATTGTGGTAAATCCCACACCCTCGTTTTTACCGGTTCCTGCCTTCAAATATTTAAATGAGGTTATTTTTCCATACTTTTCATGAAGCTTGTTCATTTCCTCAGACGACCATAAACGTTCAATATTTTTCCGGTCTTTAAATTGCCAGAGTTTTACCACACTATCACCTTGTTTATTGTTATAAAATTTCACAAACCTGGTCATCATTTTCTGATAGTCTGCCTTTGTCTGGGCGCCTGCAATAATTGGCATCAGGGCGAAAGAAAGAATGATTAATAACTGTTTCATTCTTCAAAAATAAAGAAAAAAATAAAAAATAGATCTCCGGATACCTTTAAATCATTTCAATTACTCAATTAATGAATTCAAAAATTAATTGCCAATTAATTTTACTTTAATCTTTTTATTATTAATTTTCATTTCGAATAATTTTATTGAAGACCATTTTTTAACTTTTAAAAATCCACACACATGAATCCTGATGCGCTAATTACACAGGTACAACTAAATATCGGCGTTACAGCCGATGGCATTGCCGGACCAAGAACATGGAATGCCATTTACGAAAAAATATTTGGGCAGCCTGCCACCACCACTGATCTTGATGCGATCATTAAGGCCATACAAAAAATGGCAGGGGTCACTCCTGACGGTGATCCCGGGCCATTAACATGGACTGCGATAAGTAATTCAATCACATCTGTTGCTGAAGAACCTCCTGCAGAACCTAATACCGGAAATGCAGGTGATAAAGTGGATAGCAGGAGTGAAGGAGTTATTAGCAGCCTGCTTCCCGAGGTGCAGCCATTGGCACGGCAATTGGTGCACAAAGCTGCTGCGGCGGGTATTACCATAAAAATAATTAGTGGCTTACGAACTTTTTCGCAGCAGGATGCCTTGTATGCACAAGGCAGAACAGCACCAGGTCCAAAAGTCACAAATGCCAAAGGAGGTTATTCTAATCATAATTTCGGGCTGGCATTTGATATTGGTGTTTTTGAGAATGGCAAATATATGGGTGAATCACCAAGCTATAATAAACTTGGCCCAATAGGCGTTTCCATAGGTTTAGCATGGGGAGGCAATTGGGTATCAATTAAAGACACGCCCCATTATGAACTAAGACCTGCATGGGCAAAGGACATGCCGGAGTCGGATATGCTGGCGGGGCTTCGTGATCGCAAGGCCAGAAGTGTATCGCTTTTGGTTTAATCCGGTGATTGTTTTTTTATTTTTTACTTATTAAGTCACGAAGAAAACACCGGAATGCGCCATCCGGTATGTTTATTACCCAGGTGGCGAGCTACAAAAACGATAAATAAATAATCGTTACATAGAGCTTAGTGGCGAACGAAAACATACTGGTTAGTAAAACTTAGTTTTGCACTGCAAAAAGCCTTTAGCAGGTGCAGTGAAAACAGGTACAATACTATAAAAAAAGCTGCCGGTTAGTGACTAAACCGGCAGCTTTTTAATACACTTATTAATGAAAAAAGGGAATTTATTTCATAATTGGCTTCCCGTTATAATTAACGGACTTAATTATTTTCTCAGCAACTTTTACTGCAGCCTTAGGAAGAGGTGAGTAATTCAGATCCGCACAATATTTCTGACCATCATGGGTCATCCACCAGATCATTTTCATCATATCAGCGGATGTTGAGGCAGAACGGTTCCCATAATTTTGCTCTTTATAAACAAGTATCCAGGTGAAGCCGGAAATTGGATAACCATTTTTAGCATCAGTATTGGTAAGAGATACCTTGCCATCTTCCGGAATGTCAATATTTGCAGCAGCTGTAGTAGATTCTATTGACGGCACTATAAACTTACCTGATTTATTTTCAAGTGTTGCAAAAGAAATATGGTTTTGGATGGCATATGCTAACTCAATATAACCTATGCTGCCCGGTGTTTGTTTTATGGTACCTGAAACACCTTCATTCCCTTTCCCGCCAAGTCCGGCTGGCCAATTAACCGCCGATCCCTTACCCACTTTACCATTCCATTCACTGCTTACTTTAGAAAGATAAGTAGTAAAAATGTTCGAAGTCCCGGATCCATCAGAACGGTGAACCACAAGTATATCTGTGGACGGTAATTTTACACCTTTATTTACGGCTGCTATTCTCGCGTCATTCCACTTAGTTATTTTTCCTAAGAAGATATCAGCAGTTAGTTCCCCTGTCAATTTTATTGGTTCCTTTATTTCCGGCAAATTGTAACAAATCACTACAGCTCCTGCAGTTATTGGTATATGAACAACCGGGCCAGACAGTGCAGAATCCTGCTTACCGTTCAAAACAGCGTCTGATGCGCCAAAGTCAACAGTTTTGGCTGTCAGTTGCTGAATACCGCCCCCTGAACCAATAGATTGGTAGTTAACCTTCAGGCTGGTAATTTTACCATACTCAGAGAACATTTTAGAATACAACGGATAAGGAAATGTTGCTCCAGCTCCTAATAGTTGTGCTTTTACTACTGAATTTGTAATTAACAACAACGATACAATGTAAATCAGTTTTTTCATTTTTATATTTTTTGGTGAATTAATGGTCAAAAGTAATAGCCATATTTCCCATCGTGTGTTATCTTAGTATTAACATTATTCCATTTATAAAACTACCTGATTATCCTTTTTATGTTTCATCCTTCTATATATATACACTATATAATAGAATTCACATGGTACTGAATCGAAAACCCTTGTAAATAAACATGACCATCATGGCAGAATCTATTAGAATTATCAATAAATAAAAACTGCTATCTTTAACTGCTATTAATGCAGGTATACCTTCACTTTCAAGCCATCTTGTCACAAAATCTTACATTTATATGCCAATATTTCCAATCCCGATAGCTATCGGGATTCTGGAACAATTTTTATGGCTATAAGACTAAAGGAAATCAACCTGTTATGAACTTAAACAACTTTACCATCAAGGCCCAGGAAATTGTGCAGCAGGCACAGCAACTCGCTTTCAATAACCAGAACCCAACCATCGAAACCGCCCACTTTCTACAGGCTTTGCTGAATGACACGGATGGACCAATATCCTATTTGCTGAAAAAAAACAACGTCAACATACCCTTCGTTGATAGTAAACTAAAGGAACAGATCGCCAAACTACCCAAAATGCAGGGGGGCGAGCCGGCCCAGAATATTGGCCGGGAGGCAAATAATGCCATGCTTCGTACTGCCAATGTTTTAAAGACTTTCGGTGACGAATTTGTGACTCCTGAGCATTTACTTATTGCCTTATTGCAGGTAAATGACGAAACCGGCAAGCTGCTTATGGACGCAGGCCTTTCCGAAAAAGGATTGATAGCTGCCATTAAGGAATTAAGAAAAGGAAGCACCGTAAAATCCCAGACTTCCGACCAGCAATACAATTCCCTGGAGCGTTATGCCAAAAATCTGAATGTACTTGCCCGTAATGGTAAACTTGATCCTGTTATAGGTCGTGATGAAGAAATCAGGCGCACCTTACATATACTTTCAAGGCGATCAAAGAATAACCCCATCCTTGTAGGTGAGCCGGGAGTTGGTAAAACTGCGATTGTTGAAGGTCTTGCATCACGGATTATTAATGGCGATGTACCGGACAACCTGAAATCAAAGATCATTTATGCCCTCGATATGGGCGCACTTATGGCTGGCGCCAAATACCGTGGTGAGTTTGAAGAAAGACTGAAATCTGTAATAAAAGAGGTTGCAGAAAGTGATGGCGCAGTCATCCTGTTCATTGATGAGATACATACTCTGATAGGAGCAGGCGCTATGGAAGGCGCTATGGACGCTGCCAACATTCTGAAACCCGCACTGGCCCGTGGCGAACTCCGTGCTATAGGCGCCACTACCCTCAACGAATACCAGAAATATTTCGAAAAAGACAAGGCGCTTGAAAGAAGATTCCAAAGGGTATTTGTAGATGAGCCATCACCGGAAGATGCCATTTCCATATTACGCGGACTTAAGGACCGCTACGAAAGCCATCACCAGGTACGTATCAAGGACGAAGCCATTATCGCCGCGGTTGAGTTGTCTCACCGTTATATCACAGACCGCTTCCTACCCGATAAAGCCATAGACCTGATAGATGAAAGCGCAGCCAAACTGAAGCTGGAATTGAATTCCATGCCCGAGGAACTGGATGAACTGATACGCAGGATCAGGCAACTGGAGATTGAACGGGAAGCTATAAAAAGAGAAAAAGATGATGAAAAATTAAAAGAGCTCAACCAGGATATTTCTGTGCTTACAGTGCAGCGTGATACACTGAAAGCAAAATGGCTGGAAGAAAAAGAAATTGTTGACAAGATAAATAAAGCCAAAACCGAAATTGAACACCTGAAGCTGGAAGCCGAACAGGCAGAACGCGAAGGCAACTATGGCCGCGTAGCCGAAATACGTTATGGCAAGGTGCAGCAGGAAGAGGCAACCATAGATAAATATTCAAAGCAACTCCTTGTAATGGACGGCCAGCATAAACGCCTGCTGAAAGAAGAAGTGGATGCTGAGGATATTGCCCAGAATGTAGCTAAAGCAACCGGCATTCCGGTGCAAAGGATGATGACCAGCGAACGGGAAAAATTGTTGCACCTTGAAGATGAATTGCACAAACGCGTGGTAGGCCAGGACGAAGCCATTGAAGCAGTGTCCGATGCAATTCGCCGTGGCCGTGCGGGCTTGCAGGATCCCCGCAAACCCATTGGGTCTTTCATATTCCTCGGCACAACCGGTGTGGGTAAAACAGAACTGGCAAAAGCCCTTGCCGATGTACTTTTCGATGACGACACTATGATGACTCGTATAGATATGAGCGAGTACCAGGAAAAGCATAGCGTCAGCCGGCTGGTTGGCGCCCCTCCCGGATATGTAGGTTATGATGAGGGCGGACAGTTGACCGAAGCAGTGCGTCGTAAACCATACTCCGTAATACTGTTCGATGAAATAGAAAAAGCGCATCCCGATGTTTTCAATGTACTGCTGCAGGTACTCGATGATGGCCGCCTCACAGACAACAAAGGCCGTGTGGTAAACTTCAAAAACACAGTTATCATTATGACCAGCAACATGGGCAGCATGATCATACAGGAGAACTTTGCCGACCTTAAAGACAAGGATATAGATAAAGTAGTTGACGCCACTAAAGAACAGGTGATGGAAGTCCTTCGCCAGACATTAAGGCCTGAGTTTCTCAACCGTATTGATGATGTGATCATGTTCCGCCCGCTGATGAGGAAGGAGATAAAAGGTATCATCCGCATACAACTGGAGCAGTTGCAAAAACAACTGATGACCCAAAATATCAACCTCCAGTTCACCGACTACGCCCTCGATTACCTCGCCCAGCGCGGCTTCGACCCGCAATATGGTGCACGCCCGTTAAAAAGGCTGATACAAAAGGATATCATCAATATGTTGAGCAAAAAGATTATCGGTGGCGAAATAGATAAATCCAAGCCTGTACTGATAGATGTCTTCGATGGTGTGGTGGTAATGAGGAATGAAGCTATGAATGGCTTAGTTGTAAAATAAACGAAGGCAAAGAAACAAGAGGAAGCAGGTCAAACATAAAATGGACCTGCTTCTTTTTTTTGCCTGTAGCTATTGAATTTAATCAGAGAAATCCTGGCTATCACTATAACTCCACGGATTATTTTACTTTATACAAACGGCCAGTATCCCCATAAAACCCAGGATTATTTATGTTGCTTGCTATCCGCTCCCTGATCTCTGCGGTACTATTCAGATACTTCATAGTAGTATCCTTTACGACTGCGATGCTTATACTTTTCTTAACAGCATTTAAGTCAATAATTCTGTAGAATTGATAACCGGTATCCTTATCATCCCTGTAATAAACGTTTAGAAACATCTTGTGCTCCACATCCGACAACCAGCCGACACATTTCAAAGGTTTGTCCTTTTTCGATTTCATAGTTACCGCATAATGATAATCATCCTTCCTCGCAAGAGTATAGGTCTCCGACAGGTCATTTTTATGATCTGCCCATGTGCCAAGAAGACGTGTATCTATCTTTACAATAGCAGGGTCATCTATAGGATATTTCGAAAGATCGCACGATTGTAATAAGGCTGAGAAAATCAGGAAGAACGAAAATCTCTTTATATTTCTCATTGGAATATTTTCCAATAAAATTATTTCTTTTTTATAATATTTTCATACATTTTTTTCACTTCTTCACGCGATGACAAGTCCTTAGCCTTTAAAGGCTCTTTTCCCTTTTCTGCGAAATGCCCACCCGAATATTTTATCACCCAATCAGGAAGAGGTTCAAAAACAACATGGATTTGATTTGCATTCTTTTCAAGAACGACCATTGTTCGCTCTGTATTGTCAATTAGTTGAATTTTATCAGGAATATTAAAATAATGATCTAAAAGCTTCAGGCAGTCAATGTACCTTTCTTTAACAACCGCAGGCGTAACAAAATGTTCCCCACGTTGCGTCCGTTCTTCTATCCTTTTGTTAAGTATCTCAATATTATCTGTAGAAAGAAAAATTAAGTTTATTGTGTACCCTATTTTCTGAATGCCAATAAGGAACTTCCAAGTTTCTAAGTCACATAAATTTGTTTCAATCCCAAAAGAAATATGTTTGTCAATGTTTTCCTCGACCAATCTTGCTGCCTCACGGTTACTGAACTCCTGGGTATTAATGTTAGCAGCTATTCCGGCAAGTTTTACCTGCTTAGCTATCTCATCCGAGTTGATTACTGGAATTGTTTTTGGTACAAGATCATAAGTCGAAGTCGTTTTCCCGATACCATTTGGACCGGCAATCACATATAGTGTTGAAGTTCCCATTAACTGACAATTTCAGTATGTCCATCTGCATACTCTGCAATAACTTTTCCTTTTTTGCCATAATAGATTGGCAAACCCTTAGAGAATGCTTTTTCCTTTGCCCTGTTAAAAATGGAATTACTTGCTATTTTGAATTCCTCAGGCGTCATGTCAAAGCTAGATTTTTCAGCGCCGCCATAATTGACTAATACAGGCTTTATTGACTTATTTTTCATAGAAATGATTCTTATACAAAGTTATGCTTAATACCATTTATAATATAGGTTGTTAGCCTGTTATTTTTCACAAATCACCTTTGCGCCCATAAATTAACATCACGGAAAATTGCGCCTTTGCGCCTTTGCGTGAGACCATTTTATCGCGATTTACATAACACTTTTGCGCCCTTAAAAACACTATAAAGGGTAACTATTTTGCGACTTTGCGTGAAACTTTTTCTCACCCCTATTCCAGCTTAAAATTCGGATTTACCTGCCGGGCCATTGCTTCATACTGCCTTGCCTCATCCATTTTACCCATTTTCTGATAGGATATCGCTATGTTCTGAATATCGCTGGTGTATTTGGGATTTACCCCCATTCCTTTTTTGATAATATCAATTGCATCTGCATACCGCCCCATCATAAAATAAGTTCTTCCCAGGTTGGAATAAGCCATAATGTAGTTAGGATTTAAAGAAATCGCTTTCGTAAATGGCCCGATTGCAAGGTCATATTTTCTGCCGTTAAGATAGACTGCTCCCAGGTTATTAAATGCATCCGGGTCATTTGGCGCCAGGTTCGTGACCTGCCTGAAGTAAATAGCCGCAGAATCGAATTTTTGCATCACAAAATATACAGTCGCCAGTTCCTTTATCCCATCTGCATAATTGGGGTCAAACATAAGCATCATCCTGTAGTTCGTCGCAGCAGAATCATACACCTTGAGTTGCTTGTAACTGCGGGCCAGGTTCAGATAAACAAACTTAAAATTGGGATTCCCCTCAACCGATTTTTTCAGATAAGGTATTGCCTCCCGGTACCTGCCGGTTGTTATCAATACGCTACCCATATTATTATTCCCGGTAGCATTAAACGGCTTTAATGCCAGCGCCGTGCTATCCTCCTTATACGCTGCCACATACATTCTTGCCCGTTCATACAGCCTCCCCAGTTCCACATGCGACTCGGCAAAATCCGGGTATATCTCCAGCGCCTTTTTCAGGTATCCCACACATTCCAGGTCCATTGATTTTCGCTTGTTGCTGTCTGGTTCCGTGGGGTAAAGATCCTCCGCCATTGCAGTGGCCAGGTATTGGTACAGCCTGCTGTCATTCGGTGATTTTTCAAGGTCGGTTTTATACAGTGTATACTGATCTTTCCAGTCTGCATTACGTGCTATTGTCATTCCCCCGAAGATCAGCATAAGCGGTATCATTATCATCATCACCTTCCCGCTTTTCAGGCTGTTCACATCCTGTGCCCGGGCTTTCAGTATAAACTGTTCAATGGCCAGCGCCACTGCTATACATACCCCGGTAGAGGCAAAGAAGGCAAAACGCTCAGCCATCTCCGCTCCCATAAGAAACGGAAAGTTGGAGAACAATGCCAGGGTTCCTAAGTAAAAAACTATCGCAAAAACCCATGGGTCCTTTTTATTCTTGATAAACCTCATTATAGCTATTACTATAAGTCCTGCATAGGCAGCTAATGACAGCAATACCCTGTAATCACCGAATCCCACAAAAGGAATACTCCTGAATGAATAGTTGCTCAGCAAGGGATAAGGCACAATCATAAGTACCAGGTACTTGCCTATAATAAACAACTCAGTAGCTATCCGCTCACCTGCCGATGGCGCCTGGCTCAGTGCATTATCTATAAAGTCAACAGGCGCTCCCCGCTGGTTCGCATTATAATGTGCCAGCACCAGGTAACGTACCACCATAAATACCAGTGTAGCTACTCCCATGCCACCCGTAATAAACGCCGCTCGTTTTTTATCTTCATTGTAATAAAAGAAAAAGATCAGCGGAATAATCGCCACAAATGCTATCACTGTCTCCTTTGATATATACGACAGGTACAAGGCAAATGCCCCCAGCAACAATTGCCACATTTTCCCGCTCTTCATATAATACATGAACAGGTTCAGCGACAAAAACCCAAAGAAATAACACAGCAGTTCATCCCGGCTCTTGATATTGGCCACCACCTCGGTATGTATGGGGTGCAGCGCAAATACCAGCGCTGCAATAAACGCGATAGCAGTTTTCTTACCCTCAAACAGTTTATTCAGGAACAGGAAAAGCATCAGCACACACCCCATAAAAGTCAGCACATTGAACAAATGCCCCACAAACGGGTTCAGCCCGAAGAACTGCACCTCGACAGCAAACATCACAAGGCTCAAAGGCCTGTAAAGGTCATTCGGTATCGCCATATAGCCCCTCATGTGGGGAGTAAGGAATAACTCCGGTATCCCCTTTATTCCCTGTTGCACAATCAAATTCTCCTTTATCACCATCGTATCATCCAGTATGTATCCGTTTTGCAATGTATTTACATACAGCGCACAGGCAATTACAGCAAGAGCAATACACAGGTTCCTTACAGAAAACCAGTTTATAGTAGTTTCTTTTTTTACAGGTTTATTCACCACAGGCTGCCGCACCGGCGCTGCCTGGGGTAATGGTCTGTTGTTCGGTTTCTTGGCCATGAAGTCAAAAGTAAAAAGTAATGAGTAAATATAACACGAAGCCCCGTATTAAAAAACACTTGTCACATACTACTACATATTTAGCTTTCAGGTCAAATGTAAAATGTCAGTAGCCCCGGTCTTTAGGTCAATTTCATTTAGTTAAGCGTTTTCAGTATTTCCCATACCACACACAACCCTTTCAGGGTTAACTCATGTTGTTGTTTTTCCGTGGGTTTCACCCACGGCTATTCACGGGAAAGCCCTTCGGGCTTGCTTAACTAAATGACATTGGCCATTCCCAAGAGGATGCATTCGCATAGGTTCGGGTGACACAATATTCAATCTACAAAAAAATGCCCCCCTACCCCGAAAGTTGTTTTTTTTGATGTCGCCGGCCGGTCTGCAGATGTGCCACACCTCAGAGGTGTGGCACATCTTACATTGTTTGTCCATACTTATTACAATATTATCACTATGGAATACAGCTAAAAAAAGCCAGTGTTTAATTACCAAATTACACTTTTACCCTTCAACTTTTTACTTTTGAATTAGCTAATGAATAACGGTCTGACCAAAATACGTATCGAACTGTTGATACTGTTCGTATTATACCTGTTCCTGTTACCACGGGTATCTATGGAGTATGATATGGGTTTCTGGCGGGAGTGGGCGCTGTATATCCACCGGCATGGGCTGAGCAATACTTATTCTCTTTCCTCTCCTATCAATTACTTCCCTGTCTTTGCATACGGTCTTTACCTATTCGACCTGCTGCAAGGATCTGAGGCTAACATCATTCATAATATCAACAGCATTAAGATACTGTTTGTGATCTTTGATTTTCTCCCTGTTGTTGTGCTTTGTGCATTCAGGCAGCGATTGCTGCAATTCAAAATACCCTACCTGTTTCTGTTGCTGAACATTGCTTACGTCTTCAACTCCATGATCTGGGGCCAGATAGACAGCATATACACCAACCTTGCTTTCCTGGCTATTGTTACCTCAGTTGTTTACCCTGTCATTGGCATGATGCTATTTGTGCTGGCGCTCAATACCAAGCAGCAGGCAATCGTATTCCTGCCGGTTGTGGTTTTTGTTTTGGCATACAATATCCGGAATTTCAAAATGCTGGCAATAACTATTGGCGCAGCAGTGGTTCTGCAGGTATTGATATTACTGCCGTTCATGAACAATGGTGGTTTAGATATATATTGCTGCAACATGGGCTCAACTCAGTGGGCTTGTACCACAACCTTTCCATCTCGGCATTCAACTTCTGGTACCTTGTTTCCCGTTCCGAACCATACCTGATAAACGATACAGATAAGTTCATTCTTGTTTCTTATCACGTTTGGGGATTGGTATTGTTTGCAACAGCAGGCATTGCAGTGCTCACACCGGTATTAAAGAAATTATGGCAGTTGCGAAAACACAAACTACCTTTTGATGAAGCAGCCTACCGGCTCTTGTTTCTCTGTACAGGAATGCTGTGCCTTTGTTTCTTTTACTTCAATACCCAGATGCACGAGCGATACGCCCACCCTATTATTATCTTCTTCTTTTTCTACGGAGTTGTGTCAAAGAATTACTGGCTCTTCGCGCTCGCATCCATCCCCTATCTCCTCAGTCTCGATAAAGCTTTTTCCTACCCCGATGGCTATTTACCCATCGTGCACTACAAGATCATTTATGCATCAAAGGTGATAGCGATTTGGTATACCCTTACAATTGTTTATGGAGGGTATTTGTTGTATAGATTATCTAAATCACACGAAAAATAAGCCAACGGCCCACAAATGCCCCCCACTCTCAATCATGCCATTTTTCGTATTATTGTATAGTATTTATTAACGATGTTACCAGCTAAATTCCCAAAAATGAACATCAAATTAATTTTTGCATCGCTCCTTTACCTGACATCGTCTTATTCATTATTCGGGCAGGTACCCAAGGGGCGTATCATCTTTTCTTCAAGGGTAAATGATACCAGCCGCACTGAATTGTATGCTATCAACAGCGACGGCCCAGGTGAGCGAATAATAACCACTCTCAATAATAAAGACAAAGACATACCAAGTGTCTTTCATAACAGAATTGTTTACCGCCAGGCCGAGGATAAAAAAAGCCAGAGGGCAAGCCTCCTGATTACCGGCACTAACGGCGGACAACCGAAACCCCTTATCGAAAACAAGCTTGTCTGCAATCCCAAATGGAGTCATGACGGCAAGCTGATCGCCTATGAAAATTACCCCGGTAAAAATGCGAACGATATATGGGTTATAGACAGCAACGGGAAAAACAATCATGAACTAATCACCGATGCGCGGCATCCATGCTGGTCATATGATAATCAAACAATGTTATTTACAAGAGATTACAATATTTGGGCGCGCGACTTAAATAAAGGAACCGAACAAAAGCTATCCAACCATAGCAAAGACACTGTTGCCAGATTTCCTGCCCTGGCGCCCGACGGAAAACGATATGCTTACCAGGCCCAGTTTGGAAGCAAATTTGGGATATTTATAGTTGACTTTAAGAATTCGAAAATCCAAAATTTCATAGATCATTGCGACGATATGTGCTGGACTGACAACCCAAAATACATTGTTTGCAGTTGTCTGAAAACAGAAACCAAAAATTGGAAGATTACAATGATAAACATCGAAACCGGGGAGAAAACCTATATTACTAATAAAAGAAACAGCAATTACATGCCGACATGGGTGAGTGAGTAACCGATCATTGAGTTGACCGTAGTGTTCCATTACGCCTGTTCCCGCCGCTTGCCGCCAACCCTGTTCCGCTCTCCGTTCCGCACATCCGCTCTCAATTTTCCGCCCCCCGGTGTACGTAAATACAGAACCCATCCGACATATTATAGCGTCATTTGAAAAAAAAGACTTCGTGTTAAAAATTTTATCGTATTTTTAGTTATTATTTATTCTCAATTTAATCAAAATGGCAACTGGTACGGTAAAGTTTTTCAATAATAGTAAAGGATTTGGGTTTATTACGCCTAGTGATGGAAGTAAAGATCTGTTTGTTCACGTCTCCGCTCTTAAGGAAGAAATTCATGACGGTGATAAGGTTAGTTACGATGTAGAAAATAGTCCTAAAGGATTAAATGCAGTGAACGTTAAAGTAGTTTAGTGTACCGCACATTTTACTTTATGTAAGCTATCTGACTGATGGTTATGGCTTGCTATTTGTAATAGCGCTCATAAATTCCCCGTAGTTCGCGATGTTCCGAAGGGTCATTGCGAACTATCAATTAAACCCTTTCTGCTAACGTCTTCATTTTGATGAAGCTGAATGGCTGAACAGCTCCTTTTATTTCTGGCTCCCACCATCAGAACCGCTCGTTTTGTCCTGAAATACGGTAATAGCCACTCTGCCACATACATAATATACAACTTGTGGCACAATTTCATGCACTTATACTTCACGCGGGATAAGCCTGCCGGTAGGCAGGCTTATCCCGTTTGCAGTATAACTGAAACAACTGCCAACGAGCTATACTCCCCAACATTACCCCCATTCCCCCCATACAAAAATTTCTTTGGGCTTTTTGACCGGAATTTCTTATCTTTGCCTAGACCTCTATCAATTACTAATTAATAATCTTTAAAAACTTTTTCTAACATGTCAATTTTTCATTTCAGTCCGCAATTTCTGATTGGTATGCCAAATGCCGGCGAATTGATCATCACCTTATTGATCATCGTTGTCCTGTTTGGTGGTAAAAAGATACCTGAACTCGCAAAAGGCCTTGGTAAAGGCATCCGTGAATTTAATGAAGCTAAGGACGGGATAAAAAATGAAATTGAGAATGGCTCAAAGGAGAAAGACAAGATTCAGGCTCCTACAACCAATACGCCTGTAAATAATGCCTAAGCGGTATTAGTACTACTCAATTCAACTGCTATCTATTATTTTATAATTAACTGGGTTATTCATTAACCTTTTTATATCCGCTATTATTATGCAGTTAAAAACCATTGCTTTTTTTATTGCCATTACACTCGCTGTTTCGCCACTGCATGCGCAGCAGCCAGCACTTATTGCGAAGAAGGATACTATCAGGGATGCAGGAAATGTTAAAAATGTGGCAAATGTGATGGGAAAAGGGAATGTGGCTGGTGCTGTGACCGATCCATCCAGGGGTTACGCACATGTGCCGCTGGCCGGCGAGAAGTCCTACTTTGGTGAAAAGAATGATTTTGTAAATGATTTTGTCCGCAAATACCTTGAGTTACATTACAATTCCCTTACTATAGTTCAGGGTCGCAGCGCCAGTCCATTCACGATAATAGATGATGAACTGAAGCGGAGGCATATGCCCAAGGAACTGAAGTACCTGGCGGTGATAGAATCAGCATTAAATAACAATGCGGTTTCTCCGGTGGGCGCTGTTGGTCCGTGGCAGTTTATGGCGCCTACTGCCATGAACATGGGCCTGTCTGTTACCCGCAGGCACGACGAACGCAGGGACCTGAACAAATCAACTGTAGCCGCTGCAAAATATCTTGAAATATTGTATAGTCAGCTAAACGACTGGCTGCTGGTAATAGCGGCATACAACAGCGGTCCTACCCCGGTATTCAACGCCATTGAGCGCACCGGCAGCCACAACTTCTGGGATATAAAAGAATACCTGCCCCGCGAAACTCAGGGCCACGTACTGGCTTTCATTGCTACTGCCAGTATTTTTGAAAACATGAGCAAGTTCATCAGCCTGGGCAGCTTACCGGTTGACTTTAAGTTTGGTAAGGAAGAGGATATTATTCTGGCAGTTGTAAAAGGCGGACCCGGCAAGCCAGGTGCAGTTGTTACCCCATATAAGAAAGCCCCCTATTCAGATGAGGAACTGAAGAATATGTGCATAGTCCGCATCACCGAACCGGTGCAGTTAGACCTACTGGCCCAGGAAATAAATGCAGATAAAAGGTTACTTGCCCGCTGGAATGCCGACTATGATATGTTTGTATACAAAACCTACCCTACTCCATTCTACAACCTGAGGCTGCCAAAGGACAAAATGGATGATTTCCTGAAGAAAAAGGATGTGATTACCAAGAGGTCGAAGGAGATGTATTCGGCCAATAAGTAGCCTCACCCCGCGAGTGCGCTCCTTCACTTGCGTTCACTCCCGGGGAGTAGCTTATTTGCGCGCAATATTTCTTTGAAAATGACAATCCTATTTGTGAACTAATACCTCACGCGGCATGAACCCGTGCGAAAAAATGTTTCTCGCAAAGGCACAAAGAAGCGAGTAATAGTAATAGTTAGTTAATAATAAACATATTTTTGGTTACCAAGCTCGCAAAGCCCTTATAATGTAAAAGCTTCCACCTAACCAGTTTGCAGTATAATTAATAATTTGGAAGCGCCTAATCATCAATAGGCTGTATAACATGTCACTGGCAGAGGGAGGTGTAACGTAAACGAGCGTGAATGCAAAACAGATGGAGCGATTTTCCGCTGATATTTTTTATTTTTTATTTTTTATTTATAATTTTTTAAATTACCTTTGCAGTCCTTAAAAAAACATAAATTTTAATGGCAAACCATAAAGCAACGAAAAAAGATATCCGTCAGAGTGAAAAACGCCGTGACCGTAACCGTTATTACGGTAAAACAACCCGTAATGCAATACGTAACCTATTGGCAGTTACTGAGAAAGCAACCGCTAAAGATGATCTGACAAAAGTTATTTCCATGATTGACAGACTTGCAAAACGTAATGTTATTCATAAAAATAAAGCAGGCAACATCAAATCCGGTATAGTAAAGAGGATCAACGCTCTGGCTTAATTATTGATAGTAGTACCTTATTTACTCCCCCCGGATGCTATTCCGGGGGGATGTTGTTTTTAGGCCATTTCCCGCAGAGATGATGAACGCGGGAAAGTTTCAGGCAAACCTGCCTGCCGGTAGGCAAAGGCACAAAGGTGTGAGTAATAGCTGTGGGTAATAAACGTAAAGTACAACTATCAAGCTCGCAAAACCTCTGTGATGTAAATTCTCAATTTATACTGCACTCTTAAAAACGTAACAAGGAAAACTGCGCCTTTGCGTAAGGCAATTATTCGCCTGGGAAAATACCCTGCGGGATAATTTATACTTCACGCGGCAATGACAGGCACTAATGCATTTTTGCCCGCTCTGCTTTTTTGATGACCCTGATTAAATAACATGCTGTCAATACCAATAAAAACAGAACCAGGACAATCTCAAACACAGGAACCGGATGCCCCATCATGTTATCTCTCCGGATGATAGCAGACCACATAATAAAGGGAACGGTCACCAAATTCAACAACACAGCAATGTAAATAACCAGTTTTGAGAACTTTGTGTTTATTCTGGAAATTGAAAAAAGCATTGCCGCCAGGTTTACCGGGATGCCTGCGTAATAGAAAATATACATTTCCCATATTCCTAACCCTACCCAAAAAGTATTCATAATACAACAATTTAATAACCCGGCATAAAGATAGGATCAATTGATCCTGATTTTTTATAACGTAACCGGGGGTAAAATAGTGCATTTATAATTATGGGCTTTGCGAGCTTAACAACTTTGTAAAGAGGTAATTATTACTTGTTTCTTTGCGGCTTTGCGCCTTTGCGTGAGCCTTTTTTTGCACTTACCTATACAGCGTGAAATATACTACTTTCGTACCGTTTTACAAATTTTGAGCACAATCACGGTAAATGTCAGTATGAATTTTTACATTTGCTTCCTGCAAAAAAATAACTTTTATGAGCGAGTCTTTAGAAGGAATAGTTAATGATACCACCGATCACATGAAAAAAGCGATTGGTCATCTTGAAGTAGAAATCAGTAAAATACGTGCCGGCAAGGCTACACCAATGATAGTGGATGGGATACATGTTGACTATTACGGCAACCCTACCCCGCTGAACCAGGTTGCGAACGTAACCGTAGCAGATGCACGCACCCTTTCTATACAACCTTGGGAAAAACAGATGCTTGCACCCATCGAAAAGGCTATCATGGCTGCTAACATAGGACTTACCCCGCAAAACGATGGTAATTATATACGCCTGTTTCTGCCTCCGCTTACTGAAGAGCGCCGCAAAGAACTGGTGAAGCGTGTATACAATGAGGGTGAGCATGCCAAAGTAGCTATACGCAGCATCAGGCGCGACCATATAGAACATGTGAAGAAACTACAAAAAGACGGTTTGAGTGAAGATATAGCCAAGGATGGTGAAGCACGCATACAAGGCATCACCGATAAATTCATTCTAACCGTAGACCAGCATTGCAAGGATAAGGAGAAAGAGATTATGACGGTATAGTTCTTGCGGAATTGGTGGTTTGTAACCTGCCTGCCGGCAGGCAGGTTGGGAATTTGGATTGTAATCAATAAGGGTTAGGATCGGGTTGTTGAAACCAATTCTGAACCTTATCAAATTCAGGCAATCCGGTTTAAATATTGATTTACATTATCATCCCAATTCCCAACCTGCCTGCCGGCAGGCAGGTTACAAATTACAAATTCCAGGTTTAATGGATGAACTTCAGAAGGAAATATTGTTGCTGTTTTCAATTCCCATCTATGCTGTGATTATTCCGCTGGAAATATTGCTGAGTAATTCGGGGCATCTGAGATTTTATTCCTGGAAGGAAACGCTGGTAAATATTTATCTGAATCTGTTGAATTCAGGGATAGACCTGCTTTTAAGATTTTTTATCGGGTTTGCCTTATTGACATTTGTCTTTCAATATCATTTTGCAATTAACTGGAATCCAATCTTTTATTGGGTTATTTTACTTTTCGGGGAGGATTTTTTATTCTGGGTAGAACATTATGCAGATCATAGCTGCCGGTTATTCTGGGCGGTGCATGTTACCCATCATTCCTCGCCTGAATACAACCTGTCAACCGGTTTCCGTTCATCAGTGTTCATGCCTGTTTATAAATACCTGTATTTTATTCCCCTGGTGCTGTTGAATTTCAGGCCGATGGATGTTGTGTTTATGTATTCAGTTACACAGATCTATGGAATACTCGTACATACACAAGCGATTAAGAAACTGCCGAAATGGATAGAATATGTGCTGGTAACCCCATCGCACCACAGAGTGCACCATGCCAGCAATGTCCCATACCTTGATAAAAATATGGGCATGGTATTCATAATCTGGGACAGGATATTCGGAACTTTTACCGAAGAGATGGCAGAAGAAGAACCACATTATGGTATTACCAAACCATTGGATAATCCGTATCACCCTGTTCGTATAGTTACACATGAATGGCAGGAAATAGGAAAAGACTTTAAGAAAAAAATACCATTTTCAGTGAAACTAAAATATCTCTTTAACGCACCGGGATGGAGCCATGACGGCAGTAGCAAGACATCGAAGGAATTGCAGAGAGAATGGAAGGCGGGTGTGAAAGGTTGATAGGTTGAATAGTTGACAAGTTGAGCTGATAATCATAACCCGCCCATTTTCAAAATCTTCTTATACTCCTCATCAGTTACTTTGCCGACTGACAGGCGCCCGAGTCGTATTAGATCCATGTTTTCAAAACCTTTATCTGCCTTTAGTGTGGCCAGTGTTACCGGTGTTGGGATCTCTTTGACGGGTTTAATATCTACTACGAGCCAGTTGGTGTCTTCTGTTGTAGGATCCTGGTAGGCTTCTTTGATTACCTCGGCTATACCAACGATTGCGAGACCCTCATTGCTGTGGTAATACAATAATCTGTCGCCCTTTTTCATATCCCTGAGATTATTGCGTGCAGCAAAGTTGCGTACGCCATCCCAGGTAGCTTTCTTATCTTTTACAAACTGCTCCCAACTATATTTAGAAGGCTCTGATTTAACCATCCAGTATTTCATAGAATCGAAAATTTAGAAGTGACTAAAAATAAGAACTGTATTTGATTTAGTGAGCAATGATTAAACGCTCTCTGTAAGTATTACCCCCTGTTACTACCTTAATAATGTAAGTGCCGTTGGGGTAATTTGCCGCATCAAAATGTTCCTTTACACTTATATTTTTTATACTCCTTGTTTCCATTACCCTGCCTGCCATATCTGTAATAATTATTTCAGTAGTATTGGCAACTGACTCTATATCAATTGTAAAGGCGCTATTTGCAGGATTGGGATAAATATTTACAGAATGATTGCCGGGAGAAAAGTTGCCATTACCGAGTGCAATATTCGGAACAATTTTACGGATCACATTATTCCAGGTATCGCCAATATATACCTTGCCGCTGCTATCAACACCAACGCCACAAGGCCTGTTCAATTCCGCCACTGTTGCCGGACCTCCATCACCTGTATAACCTGCTGTACCCGCACCGGCGACAGTACTAATGACACCTGTAAGATCTATTTTACGAATGCGGTTATTGCTTTCATCTGCAACATACATATTCCCTGTCCTGTCTAATGCAAGGCCATATGGCTGGTTTAGCTGGGCATTAGTGGCCGCTACCCCATCACCGCTATATCCATTTACACCAATACCCGCATGGGTATAAATGATACCTGAGGTTGGTACTTTCCTGATTCTGCCATCTCCTTTTTCGGCAATAAAAACCGTACCTACTGCATCAATAACTATGCCTTCAGGATATGGGATCCCTGCTGCTGTAGCCGCAGCTGCATCACCTGAATAAGTACCCACTCCGTTTCCGGCAAAGGTGGAGATAATACCGGCAGTATTTATTTTTCGTACGCGGTGATTAAACAGATCAGAAATATACACATTCCCCGGAAGGTCAACGGTAACAGCTACCGGATAGTTTAATGCCGCAGTGGTTGCGGGCACGCCATCACTTGTATAGCCTGGTGTACCAATACCTGCTATAGTACTGATAATACCTGACGGATTAACCTTCCGGATGTATTGATTTGCATAATCAGCTATAAATAAATTACCTCCGGTATCTACAAATACACCGGTTGGCGTATTCAGTTGCGCATTTGTAGCATCTCCGCCATCTCCGCTATATCCAAACGTATTATTACCGGCTACTGTTGTGATCACGCCGGCCAGATTTATTTTCCGTACCACCGAGTTGGTTGCATCGGCAAAATACATATTACCTGTTTTATCGAAAGCAATACCAATTGGTGCATTTAATTCAGCGGCAGTTGCCTGACCACCATCCCCTGTATATGCGGGTGTCCCATTACCAGCGATAGTAATAATATTCTGGGCAGATGCATTTCCTGCAGCAACCAGGACCCATATAACTAATAAGCAAAAGTTCTTCAAAGGTGAAATTTTAATGTTTTTATAATAAAAGTAAAATTACTTAATAGACACCGGATTTCAGCATTAAAGTTTTACCGAAGAAAGCTAAGTTATACTTTAAATGGGGTAAATTTGCTTACCGGCAGACAGGGCAGACATGCCGGGCAGGCATTGTTGCATTTTCACGCTTTTTGCAAGGTAACTTATTGATAATCAGTAATGGCATTGTCGTATATTGTCGTACTATTGTTAGCCTCACCCCAGCCCTCTCCAAAAGAGAGGGAGGTGTTACGCAGGTGCGAGACAACAAATGGTATTGTCCTTGTTTTCATTGTCGTGTTTTCTCGTTTTTCCTGACGCAACTTATTGATAATCAGTAGTGGCATTGTCGTATATTGTCGTACTGCACTGTCCTGAAATGTGTTAACACGTTGGACTCTGGCCTGCGCGAGAGGGCGGCCGCAAGGGCGCGCCCCTACATACCCTACGGGACCCGACGGAAACATCAAATTGTCTTAATTATAATTCATAACTGTAGTTATTGTCTAAAAACTGCAGTGTAAAAAATTGTCTTCTGCTTTATAGATTTCAATTGATTTTCAATCATTTGTATTTCCGGTTGTTTCCGGTTGTTTCTGGTTGCGAAAGTGCGACAGGAGACTCATTTATATATTATATCTATTTTAAGATTAAAAATTGGAACCTTGGTACGTATTATGTGCCCTACGCGAGAAGGTAGCCCCCACATTTTCGAGGGGCCAGGCGGCAAGGGCAACCCCTATATGACCATTATTATCAGACTGCTTATCTGCTTTAAACAAGTGATGATTTTAATCCTTAACGTAGAAAATATAGCTCTACGAAGGCCATATATTGCTTTAATTCAGGAAATAAGTTGACTCGCCAGATAATATTATCCCATGATAAAGCCAAACATAAATTTTGAACTGTATTTGTCTCAACTTACTCGAAGCAGATAAGCAGTATTATCTGTCCTGCGCGAGTGGGGCGGACACATGGGTACCGCCCCTACAATTATCGGTGCCGGACAGACGAAAACATCAAATTATGTGATTTGTAATTCATAACTATAGTTGTTTTTTAAACATTTATGGATTAAAATTAGTTTGAAGGTTCAGTAAATTTTCACCTGCCTGTCGGCAGGCAGGTTGTTTTTCAATCAGTTGTATTTCAGACAAGTTCCGGATTTCTTCCGGTTGTTTCCGGAAGCGGAAGAAGTGCGACCGGAAGTTAATTTATATATACAATAAATAACGTAAAATTGGGAGCTTATGCCGGAACTTCACAAAAGAATGAATCCTCAATGCCATCCTTATGCAATAGGCTTTTTTGGCCGTGGGGTTTGCAAATGTAAGGCACAAATTTTAAATTACCAAATATAAAATCTATGATAGTGCAGTTTTGGGGCTATGATAAAAAGTTTTTTTGATGATAATTGTTTTATGAGCAATGGTTTAGATATTATGAAGTGTGAGGAAAGTGGAAGTGATTAGGTCTGAACCGCTGATTTAATTGATTTCGCGGAATCTTATACATGTTTTTATTCTAATGAGCTGCAATGTGGGTTAAATCCATAAGTGAACGAAGGTCTGACCGGCAACCCATGCACTCCCACCCCATCAAGGCCCGCGTAACACACAAGCCCAATCGAAGCCATCATTTCGCAACAGAATGAATGAAATGAATGTAGTGGAGAAATCTCCTGAAGTAACCCACGAAGCCCGACAGAAATCCTTCCTCCCTTATGCGGCAGCAAACCCATCTAATATACCAAACCGAATGGCATTAGCGAGCATCAATACGCAAGATCAATTCCGTACTATACATCACTTTGTACTTAAAGCTTAATACTCCAACTTATTTCGCTCTGCATCTTCATCTTGCCGTTTAGAATCAAATAAATACCCTTTCGCCAAGTTCTTGAATATTCCTGCTATAATTGGATATTTAGATTTTTGGGCCGCAGCCAATTTTTCAAAATACTTCGCATGAGCCCTTTCAATATCTCCGCCTGAGTCCATTACCCTAGATGATGAACCTCGTTTATTAAATAATGCTGATCGGTAATTTTGTTTGATACTTTCCGTATTTATTGTCTCAATAACGTTTGCTATTTCATCTGGCGGTCAAATTTCATTTTTTTCAGGATATTGAGCAAGCATCTTGCCAATTTGCATGTCTGCAACATCTAATCTACCTACACTTTCCGCTTGTTCCCGAACACTTTGCACCCATGAGGTCAAAGTTAAATTATCAATCGTACCGTTCTCGCTCATGCCTGGAATTGTTTTCCAGGTCTCCAGAAGTCTGTACGCCTGATGCCCACGGTTGCGAATCAAATCATCCGACAAACCTTTATGCTCATCTTCTAATATCTCTTTATTTTTGGAATGGAAAATATACCGTAAAACATCTACAAAAAAGCTTGGGTTATTTGTTAGTTCATCGTGTAGTATTTTTGGATCTCTACCAGATCCGTATGACGCAAGAATTGGGAGATATAACCATTCCAATTGAATTAATTTTTCATGTGCAATCGCATTACTATTGTATATTTTATCGAAAAGTAAACCGATGTGATAACTCTCGAAATTGGCAGGTTCTTCTGATTTTTCTGTTGCAGCTTTAATGAGTATATCAAAGATTAATTCACCAGGTATGTCTTCTTCAGTAAAACTGCATGTTTCGATAGCGCTAAAATATCTTTTGTATTCAATTAAATATTTTAGCCCAATTATTTTATACTCTGCATCTAGCCCATAGAAGTTAACGCTAATATTTGTCCAGTATTCCTTTTTAACTTCATCGTTCTGTTTTTCAATGAAATCGAATATGTGTTTTGTAAGTGGCAATGGAATGAGAAAACGTCCTAATGCCTTATTAGTGAATTTCTTTAGCGCTAGTTCCTTGTACAACAATAAAGTTGAATCAATGCCTTTTAAAAAATATTTACTTCGAACAAAAGAAAATATAAAATTCAGTTTATTGTATTCGGCATTCAGCTGTTGCATTAAAAAAAAACGTCGTCATTTTCTTCTATCAACCGTGCCAACGTTCCACCAAGTGTTGAGGGCACCTCAACTGAATTACTTAATTCGACAACCTTTTTTAATCCATATTTATCTAATATTTTTATTAGCCCTTGATCTCTTTTTTCATCTATAATTTTTTGTCTGTCAGCTTGCCTTTTTTCATAGGAAATGCTTCTATCTTCAATGTATCCTTCTGGAAACTGCGGATAAGAGTCGTTAAAAAGCCAAATATATTTTTCTAATTCATCAGTTGGCTCTAGTTTTTCGTAAAGGGCCACATATCGTGGTAGTTCCTGAATAGGTAAGCTTATTTCAGAATTAGGGAAAGACCTTTGAAAAGCAAGAATATTCCTAACCATGCCTTTTGAACACAGCACCTTTAGATGGTTTACATACTCCAACTGCATGGCGTATGTGAAGGACCTACCTTCATCTTTTATACAGCATTGAAAAGAACTACTCTGCTTTTCATTCGTGACACACTACCCTTTCAGGGTTCGTCCTTGTTGTTCATTTACCGCGGGTTTCACCGGCGGCTATTCACGGGTAAGCCCTCCGGGCTTGCTTAAGTCAATGACATTGCCCCAGCGGGGCATGACAGCATTATTACATCTAAAGCTACTAACAGGTAGCCTCGCTGAGGCATTCCATCCCGATAGCTATCGGGATCCTGCAAATACATGTGTGTATACGGTAGCTACCGGCAGGCAGGTAACTGCGCCACTATTGCATAACTTATTTCCTGACAATCTCTTAGTAAAAGTATTCAGGCTCGTCATTATCCGCGAACTATAGACTAACGACTTTCGACTACCCCTTACCACCCCGTTTCAGCGGCGAATCCGCTTCCTTCAAAAAGTGATTATATACAATTTTATCAGCCAGGGCAGGAAATAATTTATTGAGCCATACAGCCAGCTTTCCCTGCGTGGTCATTACTATTGTTCTTTTCCTTTTTTCAATTCCGTCTATAATTATGCGTGCACACTCATCAGCGCTCATCAGCTTACTTTCATCAAGCGGCGATTCAGCCTGCGCCGATCCGTCATTGCTTCTTGCCACATTGCGGATATTGGACGCTGTAAAGCCTGGCGCTACCCACATTACATGTACACCGGTATGTAAAAGTTCAGTCCTTAATGCCTCCATGAAACCCTGTAATGCAAACTTGGAAGATGAATACCCTGTTCTCCCCGGCAAGCCTCTGTACCCTGCAATAGATGATACCCCGGCTATTACACCCTTGCTATTCCTGATAGCGGACATGGCATACTTCGTACAATACACAGCTCCCCAGAAATTTACATCCATCAGCTCTTTAAGAACAGCGAGGTCCACGTCTTCAAATAAAGCGCGCATACTTATCCCGGCATTATTAATAAGTACATCTACCCTGCCCCAGCGTTCTGTTACAGTATTAATAAAAGCATGGCAATCTGCTTCCTTACTTACATCAGCTTTCAGGCAAAGTAATTTATCGCTTGTAGTAAACAGGCTTTGCAATTTTTCAATGTTACGTGCACAAACAGCAACCCTGGCGCCACGCGCTAATGCAGCCTCCACAAGCGCTTTACCTATGCCGGAAGAGCCGCCGGTAATAACAACTATTTTATCGTTTAACAAGGTCACAGTTCAGTTTAAATTGAAAAATGTAAAAATAGCAGCAAAATGGTAAGGATCATAAAAACAATCCCGATTCCGTGAAATCCGGATAACTTAATGAGTTGCAGGGTTCAAAGGGAATCACCAGCGTTTGCCGAATTGGAGGGAAACGTACATATCGGCAAAATAAGCAGTTGCAGGCTGGTTTGCCATTAATTGTATCTGCTGCGAATAATATTCAAAATTCACCCCGGCTTCCACTCCAAGCACACTCTTTCTGTTGGCAGAAAAATCAAAATGCAAGGCCGATTTTAGGTGAAACCCCGGAATAAATTTTATTTCATTCAACCCTTTAAAGGGTCCGGTGTTGCCTTCTATCATGTATTGATTCAGAAAATCATCCTTGTGGCCTTCATCGTATTTTATTGCATTCGGATCGCTGTAAACATTCAGGTAATAGGGTTTCAGCATCCCTACCGAAAGTCCGCCTGCATATATCCAATGTATGGATACACTGCCCGGATCAGGTTTCCCGGCTATCATCTTTGTATATCCACGACCCAGTTTTAATGCAAAGAAATTATTGATCTTACCGTATTTATATTTATTTCCGTTCTGGCTTGTACTCTTTTTTTCTTTCGGGCTTTGCTTTTCAGTTAATTCTATCTGCCAGAATCTTATGTTGTAAAACATATCGCTATGCTTTATGTCCTTCGATTTTATCCTGCCAATGTCTATGAAGCCGCTCCCTCCATTAGTGTTGGCCCTTATTCCGGCACTCAATTCATGCGAAATAGGTTTAGGACCTTTAGTTTTTAAGGGTGCGAAAGTATGCTGTATATTTTTGGAAGTATCGGTTGACCGGGCAACTGATTGCGCATATCCAAACTCAGACATGGCACAACATGCAGTGAACAAAATTGCCGTTCTGAAAATTCCCGTCATAATATCAGAAAGCAAGTTACTAAACTATTTCAATATAGAAAATTACAATCTTAGGAAAACCAATCAGACTTCGTAATTTTAACAAAAAAAGACAATGACATCTAAAGTAGTTTATACAGGCGGGTTACGTACAGTTGACACCCACCTCCGTTCAGGATCAGTTATCGAAACAGACGCCCCGGTGG
This sequence comes from uncultured Bacteroidota bacterium, assembly GCA_903839875.1. Classification (GTDB taxonomy): domain Bacteria; phylum Bacteroidota; class Bacteroidia; order Chitinophagales; family Chitinophagaceae; genus Nemorincola. The sequence goes on along the minus strand of CAIMDZ010000012.1, from coordinate 9,816 downwards.
ATAATCACGGTAAAGGCGAACGTTTTTCCCCTACCGACCTGGTTGCGACCTCCCTTGCTTCCTGTATACTTACAACCATTGGCATTGCCGGCCAAACCCATAATTTAAACATAGACGGCGCACTTTGCGAGGTGGAGAAGATCATGGTTCCTGACCCGCGCAGAATAGGTGAAATAAAGGTGCACATGAGCTTTCCCGGCGGTCAGTCTTATACCGATAAGGAGAAATCAATTATTGAAAATACGGCCCGCACATGCCCTGTTTACCTGAGCCTGCACCCCGACTGCAAAAAGACACTGACCATTAACTGGCCTTAATAATATTCAACCCAATAGTGCATTCCAGGCACCTTTTTGAGCTGCAATAGTTGTTATATAACTGAAGTAAAGCCTGCGACTGGGCCGCATTTTCGGCACTCCATCCGTTTTCATCCCAAAGGCGGGTAATGTTGTTCTTTTCAGCCGGCACAGCCTCCAGTAGTTGCAGAGCCCGCTCCTGCAGCTTATGTGTATCCTGCCTGGCTGCATAAAGGAACTGGATGGGGGCAATGGTATTAATAATAATGTTCTGAACCGACGTCTTCCCCAGAGACTTTTTGGTGGCTACTTTCTGCGCCGCATCAAACTGGAAATGGGTGTCCCAATAGCTGCTGGCAGTTACCTCCAGCAAGGGTTCGATTTCCTTTATGGAATGCGTTTCAATGATCTGCGAAAACAATTGCAGCGATTTATAAATAAGGGCTGCAAACTGTGCGATCCTTACTGTAGGGAAATTTGCCGGGCGCATACGCAGGAATTTCCACAAATGCCCCGGAATAGGTTTCAACCTATATTTTTTGCGCAGGTAATCATATTCCCGTTGTAACTCTCTTGGATAATCATCCTGGAAATCATCCTCCAGCATACCTGCCTGCCCGAAGAGCAGCGCCTCTATCTGCATCAGGTGATCCTTATGTTTAGTGGGAATATTTATGTTCAATGATTGTGCCAGCATCAGGAAGGGTGCAGCATTGGTTTTAAACCCGAAATTCGCCGCCATGCGCCAGTACAACAGGTTTCGCCAGTCTTCTGCCGAATTTTCGAGCAGCACATTCCAGTCGCCGAGTTTTTGTTCCCACCTTTCCGCCAGTAGTCTGCTTAACCAGCTTTCCTTGGTTATATCTTTTACCTTATCATGCTGCCTGGCACAGGGCAATTTACCGGATGATTGCATCAGGTCTTTATAATGTCCGATAATATGCGGTTGTATATGATCCTTCAACACAAGCACCGGTGTGTTTTCAGCAACCTCAGGTACATCTGTTTCATAGTTAAAGCAGGTTGCCTTGCTGGGAGCGATTATACATCTTTTTGAAATGTATGGTTTTCGTTGTTAAAGTGTGTTTTCTTGAAGTTATAAGATACCGTTGTAATGTATCGTTCAATTACTTCTTGGGTGTTTTTACTGCTTTTACTTTCTTCACTTTAACCTTTACTGCTTTTACTTTCTTCACTTTTGGAATTGGTTTTGATGAATTGATTTTTACAATTTCTTCCCATTTGATGTTACCATTTTCATCACAGTATTTTTCGGAAAATTCTTTTGTTAGTTTATTGACTAACGCACCATATTCATTATTGTATTCATCATTCTTTTCAAGTGCTTTGTGTCCCAATGGCTCAATAATATCAATGTATAAATTACCATCACCAGAAATAAATTCCCAAAATTCTTGACCGCAATACTTAAAGTAATCTATGCCTTTCTTTGGAAACTTATGTGGTTTCCCGTCTTTGCCATAACAACACCCATTTACAAACACAATTTGTTCTTTGTTACCACTTGTTGCAATCTTTTTCTTTGCTTCTGAAAAGTGGTTCAACATCTTGGTTAACTGATTAGCATTACCCCAGACTGGACCAGATTTAATAACCACTAAATATCTGATTGCATCAATTGTAAATTCTAAATCCATCCCATCTACACCCGATTTTTGACCGCCATAAATCAGTTTGTTTATATAGATTGCTAACCCTTCTAACCAGTTACCAAAAATACCTTCTTCTGATGAACTCATATAAGCAGACAAAATAGTTTTTACTAAATCACCAGCTATTGTTACATTCTTTGCTTTAAATAGATACGGATTTTTGGCTTTACGAATACCTATAAGGTCTATTGATTTGACCTTTTCAATTCTCTTTTTATGAAAATCACCAATGTTTGTTTCAACATATTTAGTGATTTTTTGCAAGACTTTTTGTTCCATTTTTCTTTTTTATAGTAGGTGATATTCCCAATGTAGTAACCATCTCATTATAGTATTCCGGTAGTAGTTCTATTCCAATTGAATTTCTATTCATTCTTTTTGATACACTTAAACTGGTGCCCGAACCTGCGAAGGGGTCTAAAACCGTATCACCTTCTTTTGTAAACAATTTAATAAACCATTCTGGTAGTTCTTCTGGAAATGCAGCACTATGATTTTTATTGTTACACTCGGTGGCTAAATGTAAAACATTAGAAGGATACGCTTTATCTCTATTGACCCAATTTGAAATGTTTTTTCCAAAACCACTACCGACTTTTGAATTATCCCTAATCTTATCTGTTTTAGATAAGTTCTTTAATCTGGTTTTAGCCCAATCTCCCATTGGTACCATTACTTCTTCTTGGTACATATGGAACTTCTTGTCTTTGTTGAATTGTAATAGTCTTTCCCAGCTATCACGGAACCTATTGGGCCACTTCCCAGGGTAACTATTTTTCTTATGCCAAATAAATTCTTCTGTCCATAACCAACCTTGGTTTCTCATTTCAATAATCAGTTCCATTACATAGGTACTTCTTTCACCCTCAACAACCTTTTCTTTAATGTTAAGTACAAATGTTCCGGTAGGTTTAAGAACTCTTAATAGTTCTTTTGAAATTGGTAAAAACCATTTAACATACTTATCTGCTGCTATACCCCCATAAGTAGATTTTCTTTGGTCTGCATATGGCGGGGAAGTAATTATTAAATCAACTGAATTGTCTGGTAATGTTTTTAATTCTTTGGTGCTATCTCCTAATACTAATTTAATGGTGGCTGCCATATTTCTACTCCTATGTTTAGATTGTTTCAAAAATAGGCATTATAGTTAGTAACAAAAAACCCCTTCCTATGGCAAGAAGGGGTTTGTATAAAATTAAACAGAAAGAAATTATGTCGTAACCTTTTCTACTACTTATATTAGCATTTTTTGAATTAGTTTGAAATCTATTTTTGAAATAGACCATCATTTTTAATTACCCATTGGTTTAAAGTATTCCATAGTGAAGAAATATCTTGGGCACAATTACACCCGGTTACATAACCCCAGACATATTGAATGTACTTTCTGTAAAGTGCTAAAATCTTATCCATTTCTGGACCAGACGGGTTAACTGTCTTTCTCATTTCCTGAATAAATAAGTAATCTTCTTTGGGGTAAAGTATAGCTGATGCGGTCATTAGTTCAATTTTATTTTGGGTGCTAATAGGTAATCATACCAATAAGCAATAAATGCTGTTCCTGCTGCTAAAAATATATTACCTGATAGCATAAGGCAGACCCAGAAAGAACAGCATTTTAAGCAACTAAATAGGGTCTGTGTGTAAAACTTTACTATTCCTTCTGGTATCAGATTGATTAATCTTTTCAGCGGGTCAAAACCCGTAATCAACCAAGCAAGTAAAAGTGATTTAAGAATTAGCAGTATCATTATTTTTTCTTCTTTTTATTTCCTTTCTTAACAACTTCAACACAGGTTTTGTTACCTCTGATAAATCAATGTTTATAGTTTCTTCGCTCCCTTCTACCCCATCTATTGATGTTGTAATTTTTGCCGACATTGATTTAGTTTCTTCAAACAAAGAATATAGTATGTCGGTTGGTATTTCTTCAATACCTGCTGAAATTACATTCAGGTAGTTCTTCAATTCGTTTATGTTATCTTGGTTCATTCTGTTTCTTTATTTTCATCTAATGCCATTGCAAGCATTACTTTTAAGTCCTGAATTTTCAAGCCATTTTTTAATAGCCAGTTATCAATTCTTTCCTTTTGTAGTTCTTCTTCCAATTGTTGAACAAGGATTACTAAAAATTAACGGGACACACTCCAATTTTCAAGTCAATACTGATGGTGATAATGGGGTGATTTTCGTAGATAAAAGTTTAGATTATTAATGACTAAAAAAACTACCAATGAAAAAATAGATTTAGCAAGTACAAAAACTAATTCAATCAAACTATCAGCTAACGTAGTGGTAGAAGTACCGCAGTATGGTGAAAGAATAAACAACAACTTGAAATGTATTGAATGGGGAAGTGATAGCGACCCGGTTTATTTAAACAAACTATCATTGAAATGTACTTCACATTCTGCCATAATAAAACGTAAAAGTAATATGGTGGGTGGCTCTGGCTGGCAGAAAGCAGGTCTTTCACCACAAGCAATTACATTTTTAAAGAACAAGGCTAATAAACTAAACCTTGATAAGATACTTAAATTAGTTAGCCACGATTATGAACAATTAGGTGCGTTTGTATTAGAATTGGTTTGGAGCAAGGACAAAAAAACCATTGCTGAAATTAATTACATACACCCATATAATGTTAAAGTAGTTCCTGCTGATAAGATTGAAAATAGTGAATACCCTGATAGGGATGGTTGGTTGTATTCTGATAGCTGGGATAAACGACATTTAGCAAAACACCCACCTGTTTTTTATTGGGGATTTGATGAAGATGATTGGAATACTTCATTGTAATACAGTTTAATCTTATTGTCTTTGAAGAACTTTATGATAGTCAGGAATTGCAATAAATCACCCCTATCTAAACGGGATTGATTAAGAACATAAACAGAAGTAATTACTTTGCTTTTTATGTCGTTAAATAATGCAAGAAATTTTGGTCTTAATTCAACTGATAATTCCCCAGACTTACCAGCATCTTCATAAACTTTGTATTTCAGCCCTAACTTATCGGCTAACTGAATACCCCTATATTGTTGGTTCTCTAACGATATACCTTCAACGTTTTTATCATCTTTGGATATACGGGTGTAAATTGCTAACATAAATATATTGTTTAATGTGAGCAATAAAGATACGGACTTACTTTAACTATGAAGCATCTTCCTCATATACCACATGCAGTATCAGATTCTGATAGGCTGCATCATTCTGGTGCCCATGCTTCAGCCAGTCGCTGCTCTTTATGTGCAATTCTATATTGCCTACCAGTATTGTTTTCCCCACCTTAATCTTAGCCTCCAGGAAATCAGGGCCCGCGTCCCTGTTGAGTTTGCCGCAAAACATAACCGTAAGCGGCTCTCCTGCTGCCGTCATCAGTCCTCCCGGCTGGTAAAGGCTGTATTGCCATATGAATTGGAATAAAGCTTCGTTCATTGTTGTAGTATAAAGTCGTTAGTCGAAAGTAGAAAGATGTTTTGAAACATTCATCACAACCTGCTTCTTTACTAACAAAAAAATATTATCAATGTACTAATAATTCAATTTTCCTTCCAAGGCCAAACTCAAGAAGCCTGTAAAGTGTAGAAAGCTGGATATCTGACTTGCCATTTTCTATTCGTGAAATGAAGCTTTTTTTTGCCCCAATTTTATCTGCAAGCTGTTCTTGTGTAAGGTTAGCTAATCGCCTTTCATCTTTAATTACTTCCCCTATTAAAAATGCTTTTGCTTTTATTTCAAACTCTGTTCGTTTGGCAGTCCCTCTCTTTCCATATTGCTCATCAAGATGTTCATCAAACGAAGTAAGATTTTTATTCTTTTTCATAATTATTATTTTTTATTAAAATACTCATCCATTATTTTTAAAGCTAATTCTATTTCTTTTTTGGGAGCTTTCTGGGATTTTTTTTGATATCCATTGAATAGAACTATAATTCTTCCTTCGTCAAAACAACAAAAAATTCTAAAAATATTATTCCCTGATTCAACTCGAATTTCATAAAGCCCCTTTGTCCCTTCTAAATGTTTTAAAAATTTTTCCGGTACCCTTTGCGCATGTGTCAAAAGAAATAAAACATAGTTAATTTTGTCTTTAACTTTATTATTTTGTCCGTTCAAAAAATCCTTAAAATAATGTTTATAGTAGAAAAGTTCCCTTATTTCTTCCATAAATTTATGTTTGACAAAGTTAACTTAAAATGGAACACGAAATAAAATATAGCGGAAATTTGTTTTCCTAAAAACCATCGGTAACTTCCCAACAATAACTTGACGTTCGATAGCTGAGTATTCCTCCCTCTAAATTGGAATATTCCTTATCTATCCTCTCAACATGTTGATGAAGTCCAGATAAAGTTTGTCTTCATCAATATCTCTTTTAACAAAGTCAAAAACTGGCTGCAAAATCCGCATAGAAGTATTTACTAATACGCAATTATGCCTTTCAGCGAAATCACATACTGCCAATAGAACAGAGCGATAATCCTGCCTAATATCTATTCTGACACTCACTTCGTAAATTTTACCGTCATCAAAGAATATTTCGACACAATTTGAACTTTCATGTCCAAATAGAATAATATCTTTCGACCAGGATTTCCCAACTTTCAATATCGTCGAAAATATACTGAAATCGTCTGTTTTCAATTGTTTATATTTCCACCAATTTATTTCATCAAATGCGCCTTGGCTAATAAAGTTACTATCCCCAAAAAAGGAATCAATCTCATCATTCGGAATGATGTGTAATTGATATTGCCAAATTGCCATTTATATCCCTTTTTAGTAGATCATAGCCATTTCTATCATCGTTTGCAATAAAGACAAACAATAAAAAAAACTTCTGGTATAGTACTGCAACAGAGCTAAAAAAAATCACTCTAGAAGCGATCAGGGTTTCAAATATCCCTTCATCTCCCCTTGATATTTCCTCGCCTCCTCACCCGCCCGTTCAGCAAAATCCTCACCGGCGCTTGCATAAATCACCCCCCTCGATACATTGATCAACACCCCCGCATCCTTGTTAAAAGCATTGCTGCAAACCGTATCTACATCCCCGCCCTGTGCTCCCACTCCCGGCACCAGGAAGAAATGCTCCGGCAGCATAGCCCTCACTTCCTGTAGTTGCTCCTTGCGGGTAGCGCCTATCACAAACATGATGTTCTCAGGAGTTCCCCACGATGCTACTGTCTTCAAAACCTTTTGGTAAAGCAACTCATCCCCGCACTGCTGTAACTGGAAATCTGCACTACCCGCATTCGATGTAAGCCCCAGCACTATGCTCCACTTGCCTTCAAATTGCAGAAAAGGCTTCACACTGTCGGCCCCCATATAAGGAGCCACAGTTACACTATCGAAGGGATAAGTATGGAAAAAGGTACGTGCATATTGCTCAGAAGTATTTCCTATATCCCCGCGTTTGGCATCTGCAATCGTGAAAATATCCTTTGGAATATAATTAAGAGTCTTTTCCATACTCATCCAACCCTTTATGCCCTGCGCCTCATAAAAAGCGGTATTGATCTTGTACGCCACAGTATAGTCTTTTGTTGCGTCAATAATGGCCTTATTGAAAGCAAATGCCGGGTCTTCATCCGCCAGAAGATACTTTGGTATTTTAGTCAGATCGGTATCGAGCCCAACGCATAAAACCGATCGTTTTTTAAATATTATTTCAATTAGTTTCTTCCTGTTCATGCCTTAAAGATAATAGCAGAATTTGACAGCCTGAAATTCCCTGTCAACGTTATTGTGACTTCTATCATCAATTTGATTGACGATGATCATAATTTAAGGCATCTAAATAGTGGAATTTTACCTGTTACATTCCCGGATTGCTAATTGCGCAGCATACCGGGTTTGTCAGTAAAAATGAATTATTAAACAACTAATTATGGCAACTATAGAACACAATTATGAAGTTGATGTAAACTGGATACATGACAGGATAGGCATACTTTATTCACCTGAATTAAATGACGAGATGCAGGTTGCTACCCCTCCCCAGTTTCCCAAAGGAATTGACAAGGTTTGGTCTCCCGAACATCTGTTTACCGCTGCCATCAACAGTTGCCTGATGACTACTTTCCTGTCTATTGCCGAAAGCTCAAAGCTTGAATTCACAAAATTCAGCAGTAAAGCATCAGGTAAACTGGAAATGGTAGATGGGAAATATATTATGAGCGAGGTTACGCTTACTCCTTCAATAACTATTTCAAATGAAGCCGATCATGATAAGGCAATGAGAATACTCAATAAATCAGAAGCAGCCTGCCTTATCTCCAACTCCGTGAAGTCGAAAATAATCTTCCATCCAATAATAAAAGTCAAATAAGTTTTTCGAAGGAAAGGGCCGAAAAAAGCACAGCATCAGTGCTCTTGGTAAGAGCAGCTGATGCTAAACGAACTAAGTCATAGATCATAAGTTTCCCAGGGGCCGGATGATAATTATACAACAACATCTGTGCCAGTTTTTACATTTTCTTATGATAAACAAAGGAAAATCCTAAACGAATTGTTAATGACAGATACTTATGAATTCGCTTTCTCCTCTTCTTCATGTTCGTCCCTTAACTTATTCTCCTTAATGATCACATCTTTTACTACCGCATCCAGCTTCTCGGTAGTCGAGGTAATCCACTCCATCACCTGCTTATTCATCGGGTCTGTGGGATCGTCGTAATTAAAAATATGCACCAGACCCAATATGGTAGAAATAGGTCCTCGTATCTGGTGTGCCTGTGTATCTGCAATATCACTCAGAATATTACTCTGGGCCTCTATATGCGCCAGGTGTCGTTTCTTTTCAACTGCCAGTAATTCATTGTATTTCTTCTGAGTGACATAACTCCGGTACATAAAAAAGGCAAGAAGGATAACCAGCACCAGCGCTGTAAAACCGCTATAAGTAAGTACCTGTTGCCGCGCCATCTTCTGATCAAAGGCCATGTTTGTTTTTAAACTATCCAAGGTCTTTTTATTGTACACTTCTATACTTATATCCTTTCTGATAAACTCGTTATTTTTTTCAATGTTGTTAAGGCTGTCTTTTAATACATAATACTCCTTTCTAGAAATTAATGCCTTTTGAAACTGGCCAGATTGTTCGTAGGCGCTGCTTAAAGCTTCCTCTGCTTCCATTTCATTTTCCAGGTTATGGGTTTGTATAGCAATTTCCAGTGCCTTCTGCAAATAGGAAACAGCAAGATCAAAATTATTTTGGTGCAGATATACGCTGCCCAGCGTTGCATTGGACTTCGACAACAATGAGATAAAATGCTGGTTTTGAGCAAGGCTCAGCGCGCTATCTGCGTATGCCGATGCCTTCGTCAGGTCATATATCTCAAGGTATGTATTTGCCAGTTCATCTTTTATCTTTACCTCATCTTCAAACCTGTTTATTTCCCGGCATACCCTCAATGCATGTTCATAGTATTCTATCGCATGCTGGTAATCTTTTTTTAGTTTATACGATTTACCTATACCCAGCAATGCCCAGGTTTCTAAAAACCTGTCCCTTCCTGGGGCGCCATTTTTTAACACAGTTTGAAATTCCTGAGCGGCTTTCTCCGGATTCGCTTTAGAAAGGTACAGGTCGCCCATATTCAGATGAAGAGCCGCTATTTCAATTGTATCCTGCAGGTCAGGGCTTTTCTTTATACTGATCTTTTCATCTATTTTTTTCAAAGCACTATCATAGCAGGCTAGTGTCATGTCACACATACTATGACGCATAATTTTTGTACCTTTGTGCAAAAACTATGGAAAAGTACAAGGTTACACTAACGGAGCAGGAAAGGGATGAATTGCTGTCGATAACTAAGGGCGGGACACATACATCC
>CAIMDZ010000011.1 GCA_903839875.1 uncultured Bacteroidota bacterium | reverse complement strand
TGTCTTTTTCCGGACAGAAAATAATATGGTTCAGGATATTTCTCTCATTCTTTGATGTTTTTAGTATGGAATTCCTACAGCTTTCACATCTTGTCAGAGGTGCCAGACCTATGAGATAACAGATATAAATAGAATACCTGGTAGATAACAATACCGTGTTAAAAAACCTTTTTTTTACACGTTTTTTATTCTGAAATAATACGTTACTTTAAAGATTTCCGGGGAATCGTTTGTTACCTTTTTATTGTAAATGAAACAGAACTCGTGGTACAATCTGCGGCTTCGGTATACCCCTCAAAACCGCGGGTCAGGTTATACGAATTATTAACCAGTGATTCCAGATGCAGCATCAATGAATCCCTCATGCGCTCAAGGGTTACCCAGCCGTTCTTCTTTTCAGGGTAATTGCCAATAGCAAAAATGAGGGCATGCCTTGTAATAGCATACAATGGCTGGTTTAAAAGAACTATTGAAACCAATACTACCCCGAAGATGTTTTTAAACAGATGGCAGAACTAAGTTATGAAAATAAAATAATTTCGCTGTTTCAGCATAGGTTCCGGGTCAAAAGAAAGAAGAATTCAATAAATTTTACTTTTACCGGTCACAAATCTGATTCCAATGCCGGCAAACTATGCCGCAAACTGCCAACTGCAAACTTTTTGATTAAATTGCATCCTCATTCCCATGACAGCAGAACTTAAAAAGATATACCAGTCAATCCAGCTAAAACAGTTTGCCCCCGTCTACCTGATAGACGGCGAGGAACCATATTACTTAGACATGATCTCTTCATGGTTTGAGAATGAGATACTCACCCCTGCCGAGCGCGACTTTAACCTGATCGTCTTGTATGGCAAGGATGTGGAGTGGAACGAAGTGAACAATGCCTGCAGGCGCTTCCCAATGTTTGCCGAAAAGCAGGTAGTGATACTGAAAGATGCCGCATCGCTCAAAGGTGGAAAAGATGATATGAAAGGGCTTAATTCCATGATCCCCTATATAGAGCATCCATCGCCCACCACTATTTTCCTGATCGAGCATCCGTTCAAAAAAGTAGATGGCACCACCAGGTTTGCAAAAAGGATCAAGGACAAGGGGGTACGATTCACATCAGACAAGATTAAGGACGAGACCCTGCCCGCCTGGATCATGGATTATGGTAGCGATATTAATTTCCAGATCGGCCAGAAGGAAGCAGAAACACTGGCTTCCTACCTGGGCAGCGACCTGCAGAAAATAGCCAACGAAATAGAAAAGGTGCGCATCAATATTCCCGGTGAAAAGAAACTCACTTCCGACCTGATACAAAAATACATAGGCATCAGCAAGGAATACAACATTTTCGATTTTCCGGTTGCGCTTACCGGCAATGATGCCGATAAGTTTTATAAAATGCTCACCTACTTCCTTGCTAATACCAAGGCAGCTCCTATGCCACTGCTTGTGGCCTCTTTATATACCCATTTCAACAGGCTTTACATCGCCAGTTTCGTAAAGGGAAAATCTGATAAAGATGCTGCAGCAGCTATTGGTATGTCGCCCTGGTTTGTAAAGAGTATCATCGCCGCAACCCAAAACTGGCCCCTGCACCGGGTGGAACGCTGCCTGATGCTGCTGGCAAAATACAACACCATGGCTGTAGGAATCAAGAGTACGGCGGGTGATAAGGAGTTACTGAAGGAAATGGTGGGGCAGATGCTAGGCCAATAAGCCCCTGACCCCCCACGGGGGACCACGCATGTGGCTTTTGTTCTATGATTACAACTTTGGGTTTTCAATTTGACGCATTTGTTTTTTTACGTGATTTCTTTCAATCAGGAAGCTACCACATTCTGATACATTTGCAGGGAGTAAAGCACAATAAACAATGACAGGATAAGTTATTGTTCCTAAATTGCATGGTTTATCATCTATAAAGTATATAATGAGTAATTATCTGAGAACCATCATTGCCTTTGCTTTTTTAGCATTTTCTTTTCATGCAGGCGCACAAAGTAAATTTACAGTCAGCGGCAATGTAAAAGATAAGAAAACAGGAGAGCTGCTTATTGGCGCTACCATAAAAGTTGCTGATAAGCCTTCAACAGGAACCATAACCAACGAGTATGGGTTTTATTCTTTAACACTGCCGTCCGGGAATTATAAACTGCTGATAGGCTATACAGGCTACAAAGAACAGGAAGCAAACGTCACCCCCGATAAAAGCAGCAATCTGAATATATCGCTGGAATTATTGTCGGCGGAACTTTCGGAAGTGACAATAACCGGCAAAACAAATAAAATAACCTCGGCCCAGATGGGTATGGATAAACTGAACATTAAAGACATCAACATGCTGCCGGTGCTGTTTGGAGAAAAGGACATAATGAAAACTATTCAGCTACTACCCGGTATTTTGCCTGCAGGTGATGGCGGCAGTGGTTTTTACGTGCGGGGAGGAGCAGGCGACCAAAACCTGATCTTACTTGATGAAGCCCTTGTTTACAATCCTTCCCATTTATTGGGCTTCTTTTCTGTTTTTAATTCTGATGCCATCAAAGATGTTACCATTTACAGGGGTACCGCTCCGGCACAATATGGTGGCAGGCTATCGAGTGTGCTGGATGTAAAAATGAACGACGGCAACAACCAGGATTACCACGTTAGTGGCGGTATTGGCCTGATCTCATCAAAGCTTAACATAGAAGGTCCGATAGTAAAAGACGAAGGCTCTTTCCTGATCACAGCCAGGCGCACTTATGCCGACCTTTTCCTGAAACTATCGAGCGATACTACCCTGAAGAAAAGCAGGCTTTACTTTTATGACCTGAATACAAAACTGAACTATAAACTGTCGAAGAAAGACAGGCTATATTTATCAGGTTATTTTGGCAGGGACGACCTGGGTGTTGGCACGCTCTTCGGTATCAACTGGGGCAATGCAACCGGAACACTCCGCTGGAACCACCTCATCAATGATAAACTGTTTTCGAACCTCTCGCTTATTTACAGCGATTACAGCTATAATATCAATGTGAACAATTCCGGCCTCAGCGCCAACATCTTTTCCGGTATCCGGGACTGGAACCTGAAAGAAGAGCTGGAATTGTTTGCCAACCCAAGCAACTCTATACGTTTCGGGTTTAGCTCGGTATATCATACCATCACTCCCGGGGAAGTAACCGGAACCGGCATCACCACTTACAACCAACCCGATAACCATAGCTGGGAAAATGCCATTTACATAACCAATAGCTGGAAAGCATCAAAAAAATGGAATATAGATTACGGTATCCGTTTCAGCGCTTTTTCTGTTCTGGGCGGCTCCAACCTTTATGATTTAAATGCCAGCGGAAATATCATAGATACCCTCCACTATGGCTCCGGGCAGATCGTGAAAACCTATGTTGTCCCTGAACCGCGATTGTCGGGCAGTTATATTCTAAACGATGTGTCTTCTATTAAAGGGTCTTATACCCACAACTCCCAGTACCTGCACCTGATTAGCAATTCCTTATCCAGCAACCCTACCGATAAATGGGTGGCTTCGAATAATATTATTAAACCTGAGATCGCCGACCAGGTTTCTATAGGTTATTTCCGCAGCCTTAAAAATGATAATTATGAATTTAGCGTGGAAGGCTATTATAAGTATATGCAAAACGAGATTGACTATAGAGACGATGCTGATATTGTAAACAATAAACCAATAGAACCGGAACTTTTGTTTGGTCACGGACGAGCTTATGGCATTGAATGTTACTTCCAGAAAAAAGCCGGTAAATTCACCGGATGGATATCTTATACATTGTCGCGCACCGAACTCCAGATCAATGGCATCAACCATGATTCGTGGTACGCTGCAAGGCAGGACAGAACACATGACCTGTCGGTGGTAGGCATTTATAAATTATCATCCAAATGGACAGTCTCGGCGGATTTTGTTTATTATACCGGCAATGCGGTTACCTTCCCCGGCGGCAAGTACACTCTGAATAACGGATTTCCCGGAAATTATCCGGTAAACAACAACTACCTGCTTTACACCGAAAGAAACGGCGGGCGTATGCCGCCATACAACCGGCTTGATATAAGCGCCACCAAACAATTAAAGAAACATAAGAAGTTTTCTTCTGAACTTACCATCGGGCTTTATAATGCCTATGGCCGCGAAAACCCCTATACCATCACATTCCAGACAGACCCAAATGACCCTAACAGAACACAGGCAGTACAGACCTCATTGTTCCGTTGGGTACCCTCTATTTCTTATAACTTTAAATTCTAAACGAGATGAAACTATCAAAATATTTTTTTCCATTTTCTTTTATAGTAATCATTGCTGCTCTTTCTTGCTGCAGGAAGGTAGTGAATGTGAACCTTAATAACGCTGCTCCACTCTACGTAATTGAAGCCAATGTAACCGACCAATCTGGACCCTATACTGTCACTATTACAAAGTCTGTAAACTTTACCCAGGATAATGTTTACCCAACGGTGAGCGGTGCAATAGTGGTAATAACAGACAATACGGCCAATATAGCAGACACACTTAAAGAAACAACTCCGGGAAGTTACAATACCAGCATGCTTACCGGGGTACCGGGACATAAATACTCCTTGTATGTAAACGCCAATTCAAACATATTTACAGGATCCTGCACTATGCCGCAGGCGATCACTTTAGACAGCTTATATACACAGCTATCTTCTTTCAGGGGGAATAGTCACCGGGTAGTTCCTGTTTATACCGACCCTGTGGTAAGGGGAAACTATTACCATTTTGTGGAAATAAAAAATGATTCCATGATGTCGGGTATTTACATTCGCAATGATGACCTGGTAAACGGACAAACAATAAGCGAGCCACTTGGTGGTGGTGGCGGCGGAAGCCAGATAATTCCGGGGGATGTGGTGGCTATTTACATGGAATGTATAGATTCCGCGATGTACCAATATTATTACGGACTACAGCAGTCCACAAATCAAAACTCCGCGTCACCCGCAAATCCCGAAAGTAATATTACCGGTGGCTGCCTGGGGTATTTCAGTGCGCATACATCAAGTTCTAAAAGTTTAGTTGTGGTACCGTAAATGAAATAGTTTTTTACTTCACATTAGCTGTTTTTATTTCACCTATTACGGGCAATTCAATGCTGGTGGGGTATTGTTTGCTGTGGTAGATGTGCTGGGTAGATTTTATAAAGTCTTTTTGGGTGGCAAGAAAGATATTCGGCACATACTTTTGGGGGTTCCTGTCAAATATAGGGAACCAGGAGCTTTGTATCTGCACCATGATCCGGTGGCCCTTCTGAAACACGTGGTTCACCTGGTGCAGGCCTATGGTGTATTCCTCCACTTTACCTGGTGTAATAGCCTGTGGTTTTGAGAAACTGTTCTTAAACCTGCCCCTGAAAATGTCGGCGGCAATGATAAGTTCGAACTGGCTGAGCTCACGGTTCTTGGCGTAACTTTCGGGATAGACATCAATGAGCTTCACCACCCAATCTATATCAGAGCCTGTGATGCTGGCAAATAAATGAGCCAGCACATCGCCTGTTATGATAATGTCGGACGTTAGTGGATCTGTTTTGTAGGTAAGCACGTCGGGGCGGTGGTCTACAAAACGCTGGTCTTCCACGAGCCATGTTTCCCACTCCGAGCTGTCGGAATAGGTAAGCTCAATGGGGCGTGGCCTGTAAGAAACCGGAGCTTCGGGATCACTGGTGTAACTGTCATATGCATTGCCCGTCGTTGTTGGTTTGTCGAATGAAAGTTTCTTACTATCCTGCAGGTATATTTTGGTTGGCTTTGCTGATTTTACGGGCCAGTAGTCATATTGCTTCCACACATTTGTACCGGTCTGGAAACAAACAGCTTCAGGGAAATTTCCGGTGCCCTTGCCTTTCAGCCAGTAATCAAACCAGTTCTTTTGAATCTCCCTGAAATCATCGGCGGTATTCCTGTCCATACAATACTCATGGAGCTTACAGGCACTGGAATCACCCCACTGGCCATGGCACCATGGACCAAGTACAATATAGTTGTAATGCTTTGTATCGTATTGTTCCATTTTAGCATAAAGGGCTTCGGGGCCATTCATATTTTCCTGGTCCCAGTAGCCGCCTACATGCAAAATAGGAAGTCTGGGTGTGTCGGAATATTTAAGCGGTGCTTTGTCGCTCCAGTAGCTGTCGTAGTTCGGGTGTTTTACAAAGTCGTTCCAGGTAGGAATATCGCCATGGAAGTACTTTTTGTTTACGTTCGAGATGGGGCCAAGGTCGTAATACCAGTCAAACAGGTCATACATGTGGAACGGGAAGATAGTGTCGCCTTTCGCAGCTTCTTCGCTGAAGGAATATTCAAAACCGAATGCCAGGCGGAATGCGCCGTTATGAAAGAAATCATCCCCCAGGAAAAAATCGGCCACTGTACCCTGAGGGGAAACCGCTTTCAATGCAGGATGAGGTTTTATAGCGCTTATAAGGGCTAGTTCACCCGGATAGGAAATACCCAATTGCCCTACCCTGCCGTTGTTATTGGTATTTTTCAACAGCCATTCAATAAAATCGTAAGTGTCTGATGCCTCATCAATAATATTGTGGTTATTCTTATCAAACGCCCCTTCCATCACAAATTCGCCCTCACTCTTTTGCTTCCCTCTTATGTTCTGATACACAAATATGTACCCTTCATTGGCCATATTGTAAACATAGGGGTCTTTCTCTGGGCTTAATACTCCAATATTCCAGTCGGAATAAGGAGAACGCATAATGAGTATCGGCAGAGGTTCAGTAATACTATCAGGAGTGTAAATTTTTGTAAATAGCTTTATGCCGTCACGCATGGGCACCATTACTTCCTTCTTGGTATAATGCAAATGTGCCGGACGCTGAGCAATTGCATTACTAAAAACACACATCAATATAATTGTACTAAACAGGAATATCCGTCTATGCATCCGCGGCATCATTAATTTGGGCAAAGATACTTACCTATTGCAAATGTTCCATAAGATGTAAAGTTAAAGTATACATCAAAGCAAGGCAAAGTATTCGCCAATAATACGTAGGCTATAATAATTTTACAAAATCACTGGGGTTATCTCTGGCATACTTCTCTAATAATTCCATTGTGTGATGATGGCACTCCAAATATTTATCATCTAGTTCATCAAATTTCTTCAAATCATTATAAAGTGGTTCCCAATCATCATTTTGTTTTTGTCTTTTAAAATAATCTTTATTATCAAGATATTCGTAACCAGAACTATTAACAAGATCAAGCATTGTGTTATCATTGATCAGTTTTAAACCTTCGATAATCGCTGAAAAATATTTTCCATAACCATTCCAGTAGAACTGAATAAATCCACCATTGGTAACTTGCGCGTCGAGATACCAGAAGAAGTAAAGGGCCTTTTGACCTGGTGAAAGTCTTCGGGATAGTTCTATCTCGTCATCTGAATTCGCTGAAATATCAATTGGTTCGAGAAGTGCATAACCAAAATCCCAACTATGCAGTGCTTCAAACTGTTTTTTGTCAAATTCTGGTTGTAAATGATTTGACGACTCGAATGAGTTATATAATTCCATATTATTATAAGTGTAATCGAATGTTTAGGTAATTCAAGACAACCAATTTATTTCCACATGAAAGATAAGTTGTAAATTTGATAATACATAAATTCTCTATGAAGGGAGTAAGTTTTTTCACGGATGAAACGAATCACAGGCGCTATGTGCAGCTCGATCTTGAAGAAGTTGCAAGTATTGGTGAACATGAGTTGGAAGTCCTGTTTGATACAATAATTGCGGAAGCGCGAAAAAATGATGAGACAATAACGCTGGAAGAGCTGGGGATACAATTAAAGCAGGAAGGACTTATATAACACAGCACTGGAAAAAGCAATAATGATTGTACAATTCTTTGTAATTTTGCACAAACTTTTATTCAATGCCTCACTACTATTCGCTAGGGAAAATCCCTCATAAGCGGCATACCCAGTACCGTAAACCTGACGGATCATTGTATTCCGAGCAGTTATTCAGTACCGAGGGCTTTTCTTCCAATTCCTCTTTACTCTATCATATCCATCCGCCAACAAAGATAATAAAAGCAGAAGAGCCGGTTAATGTAGCCCCGGTTGCTGCAACATCCAATATACTGAAGCACCGCAGTTTTAAGGGATTCAATATTACCCCTGATGACGATTACCTGAAAAGCAGGAAAACGGTACTCTTCAACAACGATGTACAGCTTACCCTTGCAGCACCTAAAAAGGGATTGACCAACAACGTATTTTACAAGAATGCCGATACTGATGAAGTGTTGTTCATTCATGAAGGGAAAGGTACACTGAAGACCCAATACGGTGAAATATCCTTCGGTTATGGCGATTATGTGGTAGTGCCAAGAGGTACTATTTACCAGATCGAATTTGAGAACGAAGACAACCGCCTGTTCATCATTGAATCATTTAGTCCGGTCACTTTCCCAAAGAGATACCTGAGCAAGTACGGCCAGCTACTGGAACACGCCCCTTTCTGTGAGCGCGATCTGCGCCTGCCCGAAAACCTGCAGCCAATTGACAAGCAGGGAGAATACCTGATACAGGTGAAGAAGAAAGGTTTTCTTTACCCCATCTGGTATGGACATCACCCGTTTGATGTAGTGGGATGGGACGGCTGTGAATATCCGTATGCGCTAAGCATCCACGACTTTGAACCTATAACCGGGCGCATACACCAGCCGCCACCTGTGCACCAGACCTTCGATGCCAATAACTTCGTTATATGCTCATTTGTTCCAAGGTTGTTCGACTACCACCCGCTATCCATACCAGCCCCATACAACCACAGCAATATAGACAGCGATGAGGTACTCTATTACGTAGACGGTGACTTTATGAGCCGCAAACATGTGGAGCGCGGAATGATCACCCTGCACCCTGCGGGTATTCCACATGGTCCACATCCGGGAACGGTAGAAAAGAGTATAAATGCAAAGGAGACCAGAGAATTAGCAGTAATGGTAGATACGTTCCATCCGCTGATATTAACAAAGGATGCTTTGGGCATAGAGGATGATAGTTATGTGTATAGCTGGATTGAATAGTCGTGAGTCATAAGTCGTAAGTTGTAAGTCAATCATTGAACCCGTAAATTTCAATAATTTCCAATCATGCGCTTCATATAAAAAGTATTATTTTTGCCAATATTGAACCTTCAAAATGATTATCGCCAACCCCATATATGATGTAGTTTTTAAACGGCTGATGCAAAACACGCGTATAGCGCGTTTTTTTATTGAAACACTGACGGAAGAAACAATAGAAGAAGTGGAACTTAAGCCCCAGGAGTTTGTATATACAGATGAGCAAAAAGTGCTGGCTGTATCAAGGTACGATTTCATTGCCACTATAAAGACAAACAACGGTGAACATAAAAAAGTACTGATAGAGATACAAAAGGCAAAAAATGCTATTGACCTTATGCGCTTCCGGAATTACCTCGGCGAGCAATACAAAAAAGAAGATGAAATACATACAGAATATGGGAAGCAAAAAAAACCATTGCCCATTATTGACATGTATCTTTTAGGTTTTGATTTGCCCGGTATAGAATCGGCTGCTTTAAAAGTTGCACGAAATTATACTGACCTGCTTACACATAAGATAATCCCGCAAAAAAGTGACTTTATAGAACACCTTTCTCACGATTGTTACATAGTTCAAATGTCTAAAATTCAAGTAAGGGTACGTACCCGCCTTGAGGAGCTTCTTAGCGTTTTTGAACAAAGTAATTTTTTGGACGAAAATGGAATTATAAAGGAATATAAATATGAGATAAGTAATGAAATAATTAAAAGCATGGTGGATATGCTGCACTTTGTTGCTACTGACCCGGTAAAAAGAAAAGAAATAGAAAATGAGCGGGAAGCCTGGCGCACAATTGGAGCTATGGGTGGGGAAAGAAATAGAGAATTAGAAATGCAATTAGAGCGTGAAAGAAAAGCTAAAGAAGAAGAAAGAAAGGCTAAAGAAGCCTTAGCAGAAGAATTAGCTGAATTAAAACGTCAGTTCGGGTTGGAATAAATAAAATGAAACAATCATTAAAAGAAATAAACAATGGAATCACTTACCGTTAGCCAGAAAATGACACAGGCGAAGGATTTTTTGCCGATCAATGGCACAGACCATATTGAATTGTATGTGGGCAATGCAAAGCAGGCTGCTCATTTTTATAAAACAGCATTTGGCTTTCAGTCGCTGGCATATGCAGGGCCTGAGACCGGTGTGCGCGATGTGGCATCTTATGTACTACAGCAGGGTAAGATACGCTTAGTGCTCACTACCCCACTCCAGTCAACCAACCCTATCTCTGAGCATATACGTAAGCATGGCGATGGAGTGAAGATACTCGCGCTGTGGGTGGACGATGCCTATAAGTCCTTTGAAGAAACGGTGAACCGTGGCGCAAAGGTGTATATGGACCCAAAGACCATTACTGATGAATTTGGCGAGGTGCGCATGAGCGGTATCTATACCTATGGCGAGACGATACACCTGTTTGTAGAGCGCAAAAATTATAAGGGACTCTTCCTGCCGGGCTATAAGGAGTGGAAGAGCAGCTACAACCCCAAAGATGCCGGACTGCTGTATGTGGACCATTGCGTAGGCAATGTAGGCTGGGGCCGCATGAACCCAACCATTAAATGGTATGAGGATGTAATGGGCTTTGTGAACATCCTCTCTTTCGACGATAAGCAGATCAACACTGAATACTCAGCACTGATGAGTAAAGTAATGAGCAATGGCAACGGCTTTGTGAAGTTCCCGATCAACGAACCGGCGGAGGGCAAGAAGAAATCTCAGATCGAAGAATACCTCGACTTTTATGAGGGTGAAGGTGTGCAGCATATTGCTGTCGCTACCCATGATATTGTAGCCACAGTACGTGAACTGAAATCACGTGGCGTAGAATTCCTGGACGCACCACCCAATGCCTATTACGAGGACCTTCCAAACAGGGTAGGAAAAATAGACGAAGACATAGCTCCACTCCAGGAACTGGGTATATTGGTTGACTGCGACGAAGAAGGCTATCTCCTACAGTTATTCACCAAGCCGGTAGAAGACCGCCCTACCCTGTTCTTCGAGATCATACAACGCAAAGGCGCACAGAGCTTCGGCGCAGGCAACTTCAAGGCATTGTTTGAATCAATTGAAAGAGAACAGGCGAAGAGGGGGAACCTTTAGTTGACAGTTTTTTCAGTGGGCAGTTGACAGTTTGCAGTGGGCAGTTGCCCGGCGTGAGTTGTTTGCTGCCAATTTTGCTTAAATATCATACAAGCTTGTTATGAGTATTTACATCGAAACACCACGAACTATCATCAGGGAGATGCTGCCCGAGGACGAGCATGGTTTGTTCGAAATGGATACCGACCCTGAAGTGCATCGTTATGTGGGCCAGCGGCCATTGGAAACATTGGAAGAGTGTCGCACCGTGCTGAATTATGTCCGTTCACAGTATGTGGATAATGGAATCGGCAGGTGGTCTGTATTAGAAAAAGAAACGGGTGAATTCCTGGGCTGGACCGGCTTTAAATTAATGTGCGAAGTCGCAAACGGGCATATCGGCCATTACGATTATGGCTACCGTTTCAAGCGAGCAGCATGGGGTAAGGGATATGCAACTGAATCGGGACGTGCCTCACTGCAATATGGCATCCGGCAACTTGGATTGAAGCCCGTTTATGCAATGACCGATATTAACAATGGTGCATCCCGGCATATCCTCGAAAAACTGGGGTTCCGTTTTGTCGAGGTCTTTCAATATGATGGCCCTTCCAATTGGCGCACCCCAAAAGACCGGATGGCAACCTGGTATGAGTTGCCGGAAGAGATGCCCTCCCAAAAAAATCGGGATGTTCCATTTCAATCTTTTCAGACGTGATAGAGATAGAAATTTCAGCTTTGGTTCCCTGATGTCGGTGGGTCCTTGCTATACATGAGGCTCTGAATTGGTAGACCCTCCGAGTACAGAAGTGGAAAGACAAGGTAGCAGAACTTTACCTTCTTTACAGAATATACAGAAAACAAGTGCAATTAATAATTCATACGTTCATCCACCCATAATACGATCAAGATGAAGATTTTATATAAAATGATTCTGTTTGTGTTCTATATACACTTCTTCTATACGCAATGTTTTTCGCAAACAAATGCTTTAAATGGTTTATCAATAGAAAAAGTACTGACAAAAACATTTGAATTAAAAAATAACTATGAAAAAGCTTGCCAGGAAAAGATTGGCATTAAACAAAGAAGAAGTGAATATCAATCTGCTTTACGCTTTTTAAAAAGAAATCGGGTACAGTTTATCCCACTTTTTGAAAAATTTGTAGATTCAATCAAAGCAACAAATACGTTACAAACAAGAGTGCTGAATTTTAGATATTTAAGTCCATTTTCAAGCACCATACGTCATTGTGATCTGCTTTTTTATGAAGATGCGATTAAGGCGGTTCTGGTCTATTTAAGAAACGAGAAAGCACAGGATTTAATATGCCCTTTCGCGGATGAGTAGTGTATCAGAACTGTTGATTTTGAGCAGGTAGCTACGGTTGCTTCTACCTGGTATGAATTGCCGGAATGATATGGGTCAGACATAAGTCGGACTGCCTGCAATCTGGCAACGCTCAAAAAATCGGTCCACACACACCTACCACTTCACCGCGATCCCGAATACTTATCCAGCTTTTCTTTTTCTGCTTTCGAGAGGCTGGCAATTCCTTTACAGTGTATCTTTTCCAGCAGACGGTCTAATTCCTTTTGCTCTTCTACTTTCGCCAGGTTGTAGCGGTCTTCGATAGTGGCGTTCCGGTGATGTTGTTTAAAGTAGAAATTATCTATAAACATCACATGCGGACGTGTAATGATGATGTATATGAACAGCAGCGCCGGCAGGCTTACAATAAGAATGGTTACGTAGTTTGCAGCAAAAGCAGAAGGCTGAAAAGCAAGCGCTACCAACATACCAACAAGCGCTCCGCCCAGATGTGCTTCGTGACCTATATTATCTTTCTTCGACCGCACACCATAAATAGTATACACTATATATACCACTCCATATAGCCACCCCGGAATCCGGACAGGTATAAACGGTATCCCGATATCCAGGCCGGGGAAAATAGCTATAGATGCGAATATTATTCCGCATATAGCGCCCGACGCTCCCACCGCGCTGTAATCGCCATGTTGCCTGTGTAGGAACAACGCCAGAAAACTGCCGCCCAGCAGCCCTGCCAGGTAAACGATGAGGAATTGAACATGGCCGAGGTACATTTCTAAAATACCACTGAACAGATACAACGAGATCATATTGAACAGCAGGTGCGTCCAGCTGATATGTAAAAAACCGGAGCTGATGAGCCGTATGTATTCCTTATTGATGAGCACATTATCAACCCTGAACAGGTGCCGCTCATAAAACGAATCCTTCGTCAGTCCAATGTAAGAAAAGATAAGGTTGATACCGATAAGGGCAATGGCAACGAAGGCTACAAAAGGCATACGAACTTTTTGAGATTAGAACAGCAAGATAATGACAAATAATTTGAAAAGTAAAACCACCCCGCCTCTATCCGGTGTAACCGGAAGAATAGCAAGGTTTGTTGTCCGGGCTGTATTATTTTTCACTGGACCAAGAGTCCGCTTGGTCCTCAAATATGCAAGGACCTCCCTTGCGTACACCAAGCTGACGCTATTGGATTGCGCTACCTATACATGACGACATAAATAATGCCGCATAAATGAAACAATTATTTTTATGAAATGCTGTATTTACAATGGTTTCAGCGTTTCTGTTTATAAAAAATGCTGCGTTTTTTATTCCGCTGTGTATAACGGGACGCTTGTTACGGGGGAATTGTTGGGCTTCTAAACCTTTTGCTCATTAACGGGGCAATGATATGTGACATGTGAATCTTAAAATCTTCTAATCCTATAAATCTTAGTCCGCTTTTCCCCCACTTTATATTATTTAAATAAATACTCATCAACCACTTACTACCAAAAAAACTTTCTATCATAAGCTCAAAACTGCACTATCATATAAATTATATTTTGTAATTTAAAATTTGTATCTTATATTTGTTCACTCCACGTTCAAAAAAAGCCTAATGCATAAGGATGCTGTTGAAGATTTATTCTCCTGTGAAGTCCCGGCACAAGGTCCCGCTTTTTCAGCAGTATGGATTTATGGTATATATAACTTTACTTCCGGCCGCATTTCTGATTCCTGAAGCAACCGGAAAGAAACCGGAAATTGTCTGAGATACAACTGATTGAAAATCAATTAAATATCACAAACCAGCACACAATTTTTTATTCCCGCAGTTTTCAACCAACCACTACAGTTATAAATTATAAATTATAACAATACAGTAAAAACACATGCTATCCGACGCGGCGAATTAAATCCAATAGTCCCGATAGTAATCGGGTGGCATCGCCCATTGAACTTAAAAAGTAGGGGGTAAAAGTGCGACAATGATACGACAATGATTTATGATAAACGATTGATTATCAAAGGTAAGGTGTGCAAAAAAATAGAAAAATGCGACAATGATAAAGGGGCAATACCTTGCGACTGTCTGCCGGTAGTAACATAGTCTTCGCAACACAGGCAATTGCCAACTACCAACTGCCAACTGCAAAACTGAATTATAGGGTACCAATTATTTCTTCATATGCCCGGATGACAAAGCATTGAAATACAACCATTATTCTACCAAAACCTTTACTACCGCACTACCCTGCTTTGAACGTACGGTAAGGAAGTACATACCGGCAGGAAGGGTGGTTTTTAGGTCAGTGGTTTTGTTTGTGGTGGTGGTGAATTGCCTTAATTGGGCGCCTGATAAATTGGTAAGGGATACCGTTATTTGTTCATCATTTAGTGAAGCTGCTTTGAAGGTAAATGTGCCGTTATTGGGATTGGGATACACTTCGATATTCATACCCGCAGTATTCAGGATGTTTACATTGGTAAGGCATGGAGTGGTATTGACAGGAAATTTGGTAACGGATGTACCGCAGGTATTGCTTAAGGTATAAGTTATGGTATCGAGACCGGGAAGGATTGCGTAAGCAGCGCCTCCGGTTGATACTCCCGCGATAGAAGTATTAGTAACTCCCCATGTACCGCCTGGAACGGTTTCGGTGAAAGTGGTGGGGGTGGCGCATAGTAAGTAATTGCCGGTAATAACACCGGGATCAGGACCGCTGCTGACATACAATGATCTGGTTGCAAAACAACCTCCGTGCGTAAAAGTAATGGTAACAGTTCCTGCGGATACACCCATGACGCTTCCAACTGCACCTATGATGGCCACACCGGTATTGCTGCTGCTCCAGATGCCGCCTGACGTAGTATCTGAAAATGTACCTGTACTACCCACGCAAATAGTATCGGGGCCGGAGATGGCGCCGGGCGCGTTAAAAGATAAAAGGACCGGCGGAGTAACATTTGTGAGTCCGCTGTAACTGCAGGATGTAATGATATGGTAATAAACGGTTGCAGTTACCGTAGCGGTATAAGCAGGGTTTGTGGCACCCGGCACCACACTCCATGAGGTACCATTGGGAGAGCTTTTCCACTCGTAGGAAATGCCGGGTGTGTAGGGCGGAACACCACCGGTCAATGTAAGTAATGAAGTATAGTTAACACAACCGGCAGTAAGCGAGGCACTGACCGTGCCTGCTATAGGCGTACCGGAGCAGGGAGGCATCCACCGGAATGTTTGTGTGCTGTCGGGCAGGCCGGCAGGATTATTAGTAAACGTAGAAGAAGATGAAACAGGCGTGCCGCTTAACGTATTTAAATTCTGCCAGTCGGTGGTGCTGTTGGCAATACCTACGCTTGCAGGCGTAATAGTATTGGTGAAGGTGCCATAGCAATATTCAATGGCGTTGGTGGTTTCGTATAATTTTACCTGGACATTCGCAGGCCAGGTTGTACCTGTCTTCAGAAAATTCTTCCACTGGAAAGTGAACACTCTGTTGGGGGCGGAGCCGGTTGTAATATAATAAGCGGCAGGAGCCGGGGAACCTAATCCGGTAAGGTCAGACCAGTAAGGCATGAGGAAGCCGGGGCCGGTAATGTTGGTAGCATTTACCGTAAACGGAGCTGAAGATAAATTGGAGAGTGAAATAAATCCGTTGGATGAAGCGGCAAGGGTTGTATAATTAGTGCCGCAGAATCTGAACGTAAAACCAATCGGGATGCTGCCGAGATTACAATCATCGCAGGCGAGGCTTGCCGTAACAACTCCTGGGGCCGAGGCAATGCTGGTATAGGTTGTTCCGGGAACTACCGAGAAAATGTAGGATGCCGCAGTTTGTGAAAAGCCCTGAAATGCAGCGGCAACAAACAGCAGCAATAAGTATATTTTTTTCATAATTGGATTGTTTGATGGAATTATACTTCTGTAAAAATATGGATTATTGATTTATTAATGAATAAAAAGAAAGGATGAGAAATATTATTGTCCACAAAGGATACTTGTGACTATAAAGCAATGATCAATCTAAGAATATTGCTCAATAGTCATTGTTCGGCGCGGCTTACCTAAGAATCGGGACAGGCTACCACGACAGTTATCTATTTTGCTCCCTCAATACAATTAACAAATTTACCACATGTATAATACCAGCAATTGGCGGGATTACATCTTTTATTTTACCCTAACATTTTAACAAAATAGTACGCCTAATAATAGGAGATAGCTTATAAAAGTGTAAATGCCTAAATTAACGACTTTGGGCAACAGATTATTTTGAAACAATTATAATGTAAATTCGCACCTTATGAAGCATATTAACCTCTCAATAATCGCTTTACTCATTTCATTTGCCTCATTCGCGGTGCCAGGGCCGATAACAGGCAGGATCACCATATGCCTGAATGACACAAGCCACCTGACTGATGCAACATCAGGCGGAACATGGAGCAGCAGCAATATTGCTATTGCAACG
The DNA here is from genome assembly GCA_903839875.1 of uncultured Bacteroidota bacterium. Lineage (GTDB taxonomy): Bacteria > Bacteroidota > Bacteroidia > Chitinophagales > Chitinophagaceae > Nemorincola. The sequence goes on along the minus strand of CAIMDZ010000011.1, from coordinate 38,370 downwards.
GTGGGATCGTCATCAGGGATTGTAACCGGAGTGGCAACCGGCACAGCAACTATTAGTTATACAACAGGCACAGGCACTGTTACCTCTTTAGTAACCATTAACCCCCTGCCGACCTCTTATACGGTATTCCTTGCGGGAAGCGGAAGTGTATGCCCAGCAGGGCCGGGAGTGCACATTTATGTGAGCAGTTCACAAACGCCGGGATACAGTTACCAGCTATACATGACGGGCTCACCAATGGGTGCACCGGTTGCCGGCACAGGGGCCTTACTGGACATGGGGGCGAATACCATTCCCGGAACCTATACCGTAGCGGCGACGAATACAGTTACAGGTTGCTGGAATAGTATGACCGGAACCGCCACCATAACTTCATTACCTGCACCCAGCCCTATAGTGGGGCCAAGCAGTGTGTGCGTGGGTTCGACCGTATTACTGACAGACCCAACACCCGGCGGCACATGGAGCAGTAGTACCCCATCGGCAGCAACTATAGGCTCTACAGGTACTGCCTCCGGAGTTGCGGCAGGAAGTACTACTATTTCTTATACCCTGACTACCGGTTGCAGGGCAACATCGAGCCTGAGTGTGATCAACCTGGTATTACCTATCAGCGGGCCATCAAGTATCTGCACCGGAGCACCTGTGACATTAACCGATGCCTCGGGCGGCGGAACATGGACGAGCAGCAACCCTGCGGTTGCAACCATTGGTTCGTCTTCGGGTACCATTATTGGCGTATCGGCAGGAACGACCTCCATAAGCTATACTGTTGGCGGAACCTGCGGGGCAGCGAGTATGACAGTGACTGTGCATGCGGCACCTGCCTCTATAACAGGTATCACCAGTATTTGCGGAGGAGCGGTATCTACCCTTCACGACGTTACAACAGGCGGTGTATGGACAAGTGGTAATACAGCAGTTGCCACGATAGGGACATCCAGCGGGATTGCAGTGGGTGCAGGTGCAGGAACAGCGCCCATAAGCTATACAGTTGCCGGATGCAGCGCTGTCACCAATTTAACTATTGATCCTCCACCGGTAATTACAGGGCCTGCCAGCGTGTGTGCTACAGCAACTATAACATTAAACACAAGCATCAATGGCTCATGGACCAGCAGCAATACTGCAGTTGCAACTATCGTTAGCGGTTTTATGTCCGGTACTGTTACTGCAGTATATCCGGGAACAACTGTTATTACCTGTAATTCTTATTCCACAGGCTGTGTATCAACCTATACTGTAAATGTTACCTCTTCATGTACAGGAACACCAACAGCAGGAACAGCGCATGCTTCACTGGCATCGGTATGCAGCGGGAATGCCGACTTGCTTTACTTATCAGGATATACCAACACCTGCGGCACTTCATACCAATGGCAATATTCAGCGGACAGCCTTGCGTGGTCGGCAATGCCGGGCACCAACCATGATTCAATTACTGTACATCCGCAATCGAATATATACTACCGGTGCAAACTCACTTGTTTTTCGACGGGATTATTTGCTTATTCAGCAGGAACGCATGTGACCGTATTTAACCATATTACCTCACAAAGCATCATCAACACACCGTCTACTTTCTGCAACGGGCCTGATATGCATCTTAACACCTGCGGCATAGCACCGGGGACAAATGTGCTGACCTATTACGGAGACGGGACATCGGACAGCACCCACCTTTCAACCTACTTGCCTGACTCATCGGCCAGCGCTGATATTTTTCACACCTACAACTATCCGGGTACTTATTCCGTTAAGCAACTACTGCGCAGCGGCACTTCGGTACAGGATTCTACTACTTTTTCATTTAATTACAACTATTGCCGCACACTGCCTGTTTTCTTTTATTACGATGCCAACAACAACTGTGTGTTTGACATTGGTGACGGATGGAACAACGGGCCGGTGACAACAGAAGTGGATTCTAATGGAGTAGCGATTGATACCATTACATCTTGGAATGGATTTTATTACAAAGCGCTTGGCGATACAGAAACCATTTACAGGTTCATAGTGATAGCACATGATACAGGCCTGCATTTAAGCTGCCCGACAACCGGTATCATTTATGACACGATCAACTCTTTTGTAAATACCTACAGCCCTAAATACATAGGTTTTAATTGCAGTTCTTCTGTGAATTTCAACCTTGGGATACAGGCAAACATGCTTTGCGCAAGACACGTTGCAAACGGAGTAATCAATTTCTATAATAAATTCTGCACGCCGGAAGCGGCAGTAGTGACCATGTATGTGAGCCCTAAGTATAATTTTGTAAGTTCTTATCCTGCACCTTTTTCAGTAAGCGGGCAAACCGTAACGTGGCACCTGCCTCCCTTGTCAGTATATAATTCAGGCGCTGTGCCTGCTATCTATTATACGCTGGGCATAACCGGGCCATTCTTAACCACCGGCGATACCGTGTATTCCAGCTACAGGATTACGCCTACCGTAGGGGATTTTGATTCGTCGGATAATTTTGTGGAGCGTGTAGATACTATTATGTCATCTTATGACCCCAATAATATTTCGGTGTCTCCAAAAGGTTATGTAATACCATGCACTCCCCTGCAATACACCATCAACTTTGAAAATACCGGCAATGCTGCAGCCGGCAATATTTCGGTAATAGATACTTTACCTGACAATGTGGACCCGCACAGTATTAAGGTGGTTACCGCATCGGCAGTGATGAATATGGCTATACAGCATTTCAGCGGACATACAGTGGTGAAGTTTGACTTCCCGCACATAAACCTGCCGGACAGCAGCCACCACAACCAATGCAATGGTATGGTAGTATTCTCTGTAAAATCAAAACAAGGGCTGGCGGACGGGTCAACGATATTCAATCGTGCCAGTATTTATTTTGATGATAACAGACCTGTGCTTACAAATACGGTTGGAAACATCATAGGCATCAGCCCAATCACTGGGCCAACGAATGTATGCAACGGATCAAGTATACAACTGAACGATCTGAGCCAGTTTGGCGCCTGGGGCAGCAGCAATGGCACAGCTGCGGTTGTAAAAGGACTGGTAACCGGAATAGGCGCAGGCCTTGATACTATAAATTATACGCTATCGAATGCATGTGCTGCTAAAACAGCAACCAAAACTATTTCCATTAACCCGGTAGTGGCGCCGGGGGTAACTATTACTTCGAATACCGGAACCGGGGATTCGGTATGCTCTTATGATAATCCTACATTTACCGCTCATCCGGTATACGGTGGCACTACTCCTGCCTATAAATGGTATCTGAACAGCGCTTTTGCAGATACCGGGGCTACCTACTACCTTGCTACGCCTGTAAATGGTGATGTTGTTTCCGTTACAATGACGAGCAGTATACAGTGCCCATTACCGGATACAGCAGTGAAGTCTGAGCTGCTGATTGTTATTGATCCTTATGTGCCGCCCATAACGCTGGATGCCTATCCCGGGATATTTATTACAGCGGGCATGGCTGACACTTTTGTTGCAACAGTTGGCGGTATCGGGCCGATGCCAACCTTCCAATGGCTGCTGAACGGCGCACCAATCTCAGGGGCAACAACAGATACCTTTATCACCAGTACGCTTGTTAATAATGATTCGGTTACCTGCGTGGCAACCGGCAATGATATCTGTAAGTTTTCCACATTCAATTCATTTATCATTACTGTGGGAAATGTGGGTGTACAAAATCTGAATAAGAAAGGACAAATGGCTTTGTTCCCTAACCCGAATAAGGGTGATTTTACTTTAAGAGGTAAAACAGGCATGACGGGGAATGAGGGGGTGACCATTGAGGTTATGAATATGATGGGACAGTTGGTTTACCGAAACCATATAGTGCCTGTAAATGGATTTATTAATGAACATATAAGACCGGATAACGTCCTGTCGAAGGGTGTTTATATGCTGAGTCTGCAGGCGGGTGATGAGCGGGTTGTGTTTAGGTTTGTGGTGGAGTAAAGAGACCTCTCCCCGGCCTCTCCGAAGGAGAGGAGATGTAGCGTAGGCGCGAGTTGTCCTGCTCGATGTTGTCTGAACCACGGATTAAACTGATTAAGGGATTTCGCTGATTGCGCGGGTGTGAAGATTTGTGGGAGTAACATCATGTCATATCTTGTTTTAGTTACGGCATAAATGGGTGTGGAATTTGATCTGAATAAATGCGGATAATAAATATTATTTGACATTTACTAACATTGTTAATGAATATTGCGCCTATCTTTATAACTGATACTTTATTTTAATCCCACCTGTATGAAAAATATCTATACTACCCTGATTGGGTTATTTATTTCTGTTTGTTCGTTTGGACAGATTGGCACTATCACCGGACCTGCAAGTAGCTGTACAGACAGTTCGTTAACGCTTTCGGATGCCACACCTGGGGGGACATGGTCGTGCGGATCACCAGCAATTGCTACTGTCGGGTCAACAACAGGTATAGTGACCGGTGTGTCTGCCGGGGTTGCTGTAATAACCTATACTGTAGGAGCGGGAAATGTAACTGCACTTGTTACGGTTAATCCGGCGCCTGCTGCATATATTGTAACAGGAGGTGGAAGTTTTTGTGCAGGAGGTACGGGAGTTCATATAGGATTAAGTTATTCAGACGCAGGTATCAATTACCAGTTGTGGAATGGTGGGCCGGTTGGAGTACCGGTAGCGGGGACTAATTCAGGGCTTGACTTTGGTCTACTAACAGCACCGGGTACATATACAGTAACCGCTACAAACCCAACAACCGGCTGCACGAGTAATATGACCGGAACAGCAAATGTTGCTATTAACCCATTACCAACAGCCTACACTTTATCGGGCGGTGTTTCAGGTTGTACTGCTTCACATATTATTTTGAGCGGGTCCGACCTTGGTACTACGTATCAGCTTTTTACTGGAGGTATTGCCGTGGGCAGCCCCGTTGCCGGCAGTGGTAGCAGCGTAGATTTCGGACTAGGGACATTCACTGGCATCTATACGGCCACGAGCACAAATGGTGCAACAGGCTGCACAAGGGCTATGAGTGGCTCCGCCACTGTTTCGATTCCTGTTGGGATCTTCGACGTTATCGGCGGCGGCGGGTTTTGCACGGGCGGAACGGGCGTGCATATTGGGCTTGACTTTTCAGGATCAGGGGTAAACTATCAGCTGATGCGTGGTTCGACCGCCGTACTTTCCCCATTTGCAGGTACAGGAGGGCCGATTGATTTTGGCCTGTTCACAACAAACGGCATTTATAAAGTTATAGCAACAAATCCCTCCACCGGCTGTACCGACACCATGGCAGACAGCGCTGTCATAACATCCGGTGTGACGCCGACTGTGTATACGGTAACTGGTGGCGGGTCGTCCTGCGGGGCAACAAGTCATATCTACCTGAGCGGTTCGCAGACAGGGGTTTCTTACCAACTATACATGGGCACGACTACCGTCGGCACACCTGTAGCCGGAACCGGCGCAGCTCTGGACTTTGGTGTGCAGACAATAAATGGCACTTATACTGCCAGCGCCAATTCCTTTGGCTGTTACAATGCTATGAGCGGTTCGGCGACAATAATTACAGATCCGGTGGTGTACTCAATTACCGGCGGAGGCCTGTTCTGCACCGGCGGTCCCGGAGTGCATATTGGCCTGGCCAGCTCGCAGGCAGCTATTATTTACAGTTTATACCTGGGCACAGCACTTGTAAGTACGCTGACCGGAACCGGGGCAGCGCTCGACTTCGGACTTCAAACAGCGACCGGCGCTTATCACATTACAGCTAATAATTCCTATTCCGGCTGCACCGACACAATGGCGGGAACGGCGACTATTGCCACGGGCACACCGCCACCATCATTCACTGTTACAGGTGGCGGAGGTTCCTGTCCGGGCAGCGCCATCTATTTAAGTGGCTCTACATACCTTGCAACCTACGAGGTATTCCGTGACGGCAGCAGTACCGGGACCACCGTTGCCGGATCTGGCGGTTCTATCTACCTTGGTTATTTCACTACCCCCGGCCTCTATACCGTTACCGCCACCATTGGCAGCGGATGTACCCTAACCATGACCGGCAGCGCTACCATAACAGCCACCGGCGTTACCACCTTCAACCTTAATGGCGGCGGGGCATACTGCTCAGGTCCTGCGCCGCACATTTACCTTAGCGGCTCTCAGACGGGGGTATTGTACAAACTGTATGACATGTACAACAACCTGGTAGATACCATCACGGGCACAGGCAGCGCACTGGATTTTGGCGCATATACGGCACCCGGCTTTTACAGGGCAACTTCGCTCAATACAACAACCGGATGTGGCGTATCTATGAACGGACAAGCGAAAATTGAACCCGCGCCCGGCACGTGCAGCGGCGTACCCTATGCAGGCGATGCCAGCACAAACGACTGGCCGCCACTGTGTGCCGGCAAATCGCTGTCCCTTTTCCTAAGCGGCGTGGTGCTCTGCGGGACTACGTATCAGTGGCAGTCCTCGCCTAACTCTACCACATGGACCAATATTCCGGGAGCTACAGGATTTTCCTATACACATACACCAACTGCATCTTTTTACTACCGCTGTGTAGTAACGTGTACTTCAAGCGGCTTGTCAGCCAATTCGGGTTACATTTTCATAAAGATCAATAACCGGATATCATATTATGGAGGTTACACCCCCGGATCATGTGGGTCTCCGCATTTTCAATTGAACACTTGCTCTGCCGATACTTCTTATCATGTAAGAACATGGTTCGGCGATGGAACTTCAGGATATGACCATGTTTCCAGTTACACTACCGGGTATTTAGATGTAACCCATACTTACGCGCTGCCCGGCACTTACCTTATCAAGCAAGTGCTGTATGATACCACCGGCCCCGTTGACTCCATATCCTATTCTTTTGAAAATATTTACTGTAAAATATTGTCTTTAGCGTTCTACAACGACACCAACAGCAACTGTATCAAGGATGCCGGCGAACTTGCCACCAATTTCCCTATCCGGATAGCAATAGATACCAACGGCATTCCGCTGGATACGCTGACCGGAACAAGCGGGCTCTATTATTATGCCTCCGGAGGACCTGGTACTGTATATGGGTTCAGGTCAGTGGCGTTTCCGGGCATGCATACTACATGCCCTTCAAGCGGAGTTATCTATGATACCATCCAGTCAACTGTGGACGTGTACCCGACAAAATACTTCGCCCTTGAATGCGACGCCACCTCAGCCACTGACCTTGCTATTAAGCAGTGGTCCTGGGCCAGCAGCCACGAACTCTGGGGCGGTATATACATTACCAACACCTATTGCAACCCGGCGCCAGCGGTGGTGACCATGCATTTCAGCCCGCACTACACGTTCCGCAATGCCTACCCTACCCCAACCTCGATAGTTGGGAATACAGTAACCTGGAATTTAGGAAGCATCCACTCCGCCAGCGAGTATATATATTTCAATTGCGACATACCCGGAAGCGGATGGCTGATACCCGGAACCGATACCGTACACGCAGACTATAAAGTTGCGGTAGTATCAAGCGAAACCGATACGACCAACAACTATGTGGCAACAGTTTCCGGTGTATACGGTCCGTATGACCCTAACGAAATGAGCGTGTCGCCTGCTACAAATGTTATACCCTGCACCCCTCTGCACTATACGATCAACTTCGAAAATACAGGTAATGATATTGCGAAAAACATCTTCGTTGTAGATACCCTTTCGGATAACCTGGACCCCAAAACACTACAGGTAGAATTCGCATCGGCGCAGATGAATACCGGCATTTACAAAGCAGGCAGCCACTATATAGCCAAGTTTGATTTCCCGCACATAAATCTGCTGGACAGCTCCCATCACGGCAAAGCCGACGGTATGGTCAGGTACACTATCAAGACCAAGCCGGGACTTGCCGACGGAGCATTAATAAAGAACACAGCGGGAATATTTTTTGATGATAACCCCGCTGTGCTGACTAATACTGCAGTTAATGTGTTAGGCGTAAGCGCGACCAACGGGCAACCAACTGTATGTGTGGGATCCCATGATACGTTGTCGAATAACACTGCCGGTGGTGTGTGGAGTGTTACCAATGCGCATGCCTCAATAGCTTTGGTGCCGGGGGGATGTATTGTGACCGGTGTTACGGCCGGATTAGATACCATCAAATACACAGTTGCTAATTCTTGCACTACCAGAACAGTTAATAAAATAGTTACCATAAACGCTGCACCATCCATAGGAGGAACGGCAAATGTTTGTATGGGATCAACAGCGACACTTAGCGATCCGACAACGGGAGGAACCTGGAGCAACACCAATACATCTGTATCCACTATCAGCCCTTCATCGGGAGTGGTGACCGCTGTTGCTGCGGGGGTGGATACTATCATCTATACTATTGCATCAGGATGCAAGGCGACAAAGAGTATTACTGTCAGTGCCTTGCCCACAGTTTATACCGTAACCGGTGGCGGCAGCTTTTGCGCAGGTGATACTGGTGCACATGTAATGCTCAGCGAATCGGATGCGGGGGTTAGTTACCAACTGCGGTTGGGAAGTACTTCGGTAGGTAGTGCAGTTGCGGGAACAGGTTCGACACTCAACCTTGGAGTTGTAACAACCGGCGGCACCTATACCGCAATAGCTACAAATACGACTTCGGGATGCAGCAACAATATGTTGGCGGGTGCGGTGGTGAATGTAAATCCGCTGCCGGCGGCCTATACTGTTACAGGCGGTGGAGGTTATTGTGTGGGTGATACGGGAGTACATATAAGGCTGAGTGGGTCGGCTACAGGTATCAATTACCAGTTATTTAGTGGCGGGCCCGTTGGCGGTGTTGTGGCTGGAACAGGTTCCCTGCTGGATATGGGATTACAAACAACAGCCGGAACCTATACAATAATTGCTACCAATCCGGGCACTACCTGTTCAAGGAATATGACTTCATCTGCTTCCATCACCATCAATCCGTTGCCAACTACCTTTACGGTTACGGGCGGCGGGGGCTATTGTGCCGGTGATACGGGTGTGCATATTTACCTGAGCGGATCAGGGGCTGGTATTCATTACCAGCTTTACCACAGCGGCTCTCCTGATGGCAGTGCGCTGACAGGTGGAGGGACTGCACTGGATTTTGGTGTGCATACTTTAGCGGGCACCTATACAGTTGTCGGCACTAATCCTTCTACTTCATGCAAAAGCACTATGACTTCAAGTGTTGTTATAAACATTAATCCACTACCGTCAACCTATACAGTAAGCGGTGGCGGCAGCTTTTGCGCTGATGATACCGGCAGGCATATTTTCCTGAGTGGCTCTGCAACCGGAATTAACTACCAGCTTTATAAGGGTGGTGTTGCAGTTGGCGGAACAACAGCAGGAACCGGCAGCGGACTGGATATGGGGTTGTACGCAGCGCCGGGAGTTTATACTGTACGGGCAAAGAATACCATTACATCCTGCCTGAGCAATATGCCGGGCAGCGCAATTATGACAGTCATTCCAACCGTAGCTCCATCGGTGAGCATAGCTGTACCGGGAGGAAATACTATTTGTAATGGCACTCTTTCGGGTTTTACAGCGAGCTCTGTAAACGGAGGATCGGCTCCTGATTATTTATGGAAGGTAAACGGTGTTGTTTCAGGAACAGGCAGCAGCTACAGCTATACTCCCGCTAACGGTGATGTGGTGAAAGCACGACTCAGGAGTAACACAGTTTGTCCAGGTCCGGATACTGCTATAGCATCTGTAGTAATGACAGTAATACCATTAAACATACCTTTCGTAGCTATTACCGCAAACCCGGGATTTACCCTGACACCCGGCCAGACAGTAACCTTGACAGCCGGTGTTACCAACTGCAGTTCGGCGCCTTCATTCCAATGGATCATTAATACTACACCTGTGCCGGGAGCCACCAATTCCATTTACATCACCAATATGTTGTATGATAATGATTCGGTGACCTGCCAGGTTTCGTGCAGCGGGCTATGCGGCCATGAAGGATTTAATTCGGTAAGGATAAATGTGAATAGTACGGGTATTAAAGACCCTGGCGGTTTTATGGGAATGGTGGGAATCTATCCGAATCCTAATAAAGGGGTGTTTACTATAAAGGGTAAAACGGGATTATTGAATGATGAGGAAATGGACGTGACCTTGACAGATTTATTAGGCCAAGTAGTGTATGCGAAGAAAATGATGGTGCATAGCGGAGCAATTGATGAGCAGGTAGTTTGTGAACATACTCTTGCACGTGGGGTGTATTTGTTGAATTTGAAGGGTGGTGAGGGTGTAAGGGTGTTTAGGGTGTTGGTGGAGTAGGAGGCCTCACCCCGGCCCTCTCCGAAGTAGAGGGAGATGTTACGCAGGCGAGAGTGGGACCTCTCCCCGGCCTCTCCGAAGGAGAGGAGATGTGACGCAGGCGCGAGTGAGGCCTCTCCCCGGCCTCTCCGAAGGAGAGGAGATGTGACGTAGGCGCGAGTGATGCCTCTCCCCGGCCTCTCCGAAGGAGAGGGAGATGTTACGTAGGCGCGAGCAGGACCTCTCCCAAGCCCTTGCTCATGAAAAACTGGAATAGACTTCAAATGGAGAAAAATGTTGTGTATAAAACCGAAAGTGATCATGTCTACTCATCCAACTTCACATATTTTTGCCCATTCCGGCATTTCTTCGTAAATTCGGGTAAGTAACCCTACCTATTATATTGTGGGCCGGCAAAACGGCATAAATTAGCACAATAAATATATCTGTGCTTTACTAACATTTAGTATCAATGTTACGCCTATATTAATAGTAGGAATGTGAAGATCAGGTAACTATAAAATTGTCAAATGAATTAAAATTTACAGCGCATTGCCCAAAACATTAGACGTTAGTACACATTTTGCTACTTCAGAGCAGAGCTCAACAAGGGTTGATGAGCTCCAGTTCCTGATAAAAGAGTGTATTGGGCATTCAAGAAGCGCGCAGAAAAAATTATATGACCGGTATTCACCGGATGTGTACGGGATCATTAAAAAGTTTGTTTACAATAATGACCAGGTAGCAAAGGAAATATTAAATGATTCGTTCTTTAAAATATTCCGAGATCTTGGCCAATATTCTTTCCAGGGCGCATTTGAGGGGTGGATAAGAAGGATAGTGATACACTCTGTTACGGACTACTTCAGGAAGAATGATAAGGATGAGGTTCATAGAGAAGTAGAGGCAGAAGATGCCTATATAAACAGTGAACCGGTAGATAATTTATCGCATAAAGAACTTTTGAAGATCATTGACACACTACCCGATGCGCAAAAAGAAGTGTTTAACCTGTTCGTATTTGAGAACTATTCGCATAAAGAGATATCGAAATTATTAAACATAAAACAAAATAATTGCAGGTGGCACCTGAACGACGCCAGGAGAAGATTAAAAGAAAAATTAACTCTCTTCATGAAGTAAAAGAAAAACGATGAGCAACTTTATAAAACATATTGATGACTTTTTCAGGGAAAAGTTAGGCAATTACAGGGAGACACCTCCTCCCGAAGCATGGGATGAAATAGAGGCAAGACTTGACGGACTGAAACCTGCGGGGTACGGCGCCTCCTACCGGTGGATGATGCATTTTGCATTGGTTTCGCTGATCCTGTTCCTGAGTGTATCTGTGGGAAAGAAATTTTTTGGTAATGCAAATGCTGAAAATAAAAGTATCGCCCTGAACGATAATCTATCCACAAATTTGCCTTTATCAAATAGTCAGAATCCGGAAAGTAAAACAGCATCGGATGCTACTGTAAACAATGGCAATGTTCCTGGCAACCCTGCAGGGCAATCTACCATGACTAACCCCGGCAAGGAAGACAATAACGGAACAAGCAGTAATACTGTGACCATAGCAAATAAGGAAACAAATAAAGGAACTACCGGGAAAAAATCTGCCGGGACTAAACACCTTAATGCACCGATAGCAGGAAATACCACGCAAAACAAATCAAAAGACAATAAAGAGAACAATACTCACCATTACAATGGTAACCTTTCTAAACCAGCCCCGGAAGAGGAAGGAGATGACAATAATCTAGTAATAGCTGCCAGCCCCAATACGACCCTATCAGTCGTAAGTAAACCCGAAGTACAGGCAAATGCAACTAAGAAAGAGGCGCCTGTGCATAAACCCTCTGCGAGTATTGCTGATAAAAACAGCAATACTCGTAACAAACCCAGCTTCCCAAGATTTGAAGCAGGGGTAAAGGCGGGTTATGAGGGAGGTTTCAACGATGGGGCAGCTAAGAAATTTGCGATTGCACCGTATGCGCAGTACAATCTTAGTCCTAAGTTTTCGGTAATGCTGCAGCCGGGAATTATTGCTTCCAACATCAATGGCAGAACCCTGGGTACACCTGAAACCTACTATAACGCCAATCCGGAGAATATGGTGATGACCCACACGAAAATGCAGGACCAGATTTATACCAGCGGATCAGAAACCATCGTGGACCACGTAGATAACTATCATTATACCCAATCCCACGACTCGATCCTGAAAACAAGCAGGATAGGTGGCACCACCATGGAATTTGAACTGCCGGTATTGCTCAAATATAATATTAGCAAAAAGTTCTCCGGATATGGTGGGATAAACATTGTGTATAGCAAACTTACCACGATCAGAGAAAACACCTACACACAGAAAGGAATAATAAGGTCGTTTGATACTACAGTTATCTCGCCCGATGATCCTGCAACTACGAAGCCCCAGGGCATTGGCTTTACTTATTCAGGCTCACCTGTCTCCGACTACAATGGACCGTTACATGCAACTCAAAGCGGCTACCAGTTCAATGTTGCCTATATGGTGGGCTTCACTTATGCCCTTGGTAAAAAATGGCTGATTGACGCCCTGATTAAACGAACTTATGTGCCTGCTGATATAAAAGGCGGATATAATATCAACACCTCCCAATCGTCTACTTATTTCCGGTTATCAATTGGTTATAAGATCACAAAGTAAGACTAGTTTTCACGGTTTGAAAACGAGGACAAAGTTGCGCATCACCCTTTAAACCCTTTCTCTGAATTTCATTGATAACCCGTTTGGAACCTTTCGGTTCCAAACGGGTTATCGTTACATTTGAAAACGGGTTAAAGTCAGTTGGATTTTAGCAGATATGATAAAATAAATTAGTCTGACCTCAATTACCTATAAACCCCGGCCCTAAAGTTATACCGTTAAAAAGCAAGCCCTTTTCAAACATTTTTGTATGTTTGATATCGAGCAGGTAGTAAGCCCGTATTTTCTTCAGTCTGAAGCTTGGGACGCTATCTGCTTTCTTATTCTTTGTTCGGCTCTCCTGGATATAGGTCCTTGTGTTGTTGCTTCCTGAAAACGATGCTTTTTTTGTTGCTTTATCTTCTTGTCTGCCTGGTCTTTTTGTTCTTTATCATGTTGCTTTTCTTTTGCTTTTTGTTGATTTTGTTCGTCTGTTTCCGCGCAGAATTTTGTCTTATTTTTAAGCATGCCGAAGATGATCCTAAGCAACTTGTGCATTACAACCCCTGCAGATTGATAATGCTTCATACCCTTGGCCCTGAATCGAGCATATACTTGTTTTAAAACAGGATTGTGCCTGGCGGCGCTCAGTGATGCCATGTATAAAGCAGACCTTATTTCTCCCCGGCCTTTTTTACTCATGTGAATGCCCCACACACCATCTCCGCTTTGTTTAAAAGTGGGATGCACTCCAAAAAACGAAGCCATTTTTTTTGCTGATTCAAATCGATTCACATCTCCTATTTCCAATGCAAAGACAACGGCACTATCTATACCTACCCCAGGTATAGTGGTCAACAGTATTACTTCTTCCGATTCTTTATACAGATTGGCCAAATACTGCCTTTCTTCATTTATCAATGTTTCTTTATGCAATATTTCTCTGGCTGTAACCATTATTACATGGCCGATTTGAGTGCTTACAATTTGAGTATTATCCTTAGCTTTAGCTACAATGGCCTTAGCCTTTGCATTGCTTACCCCTTTGATGGCAGAAAGCTTTGCTGTGCCAGCTTTGAGTACCATTGCAGATGTTGGATACTTAAGTAACATATTCAACAACCAAACCGGTGTACCATGGCAACAATACACCAGCATTTCAGCAAAATACTGGTACAACAGTTTTTCTAACTGATTGCCTAATTGTACCTTCTGTTTCACCAACATTCTAATGCAAGTATTGTGCTGCCTGCCTTCTTTAAAACCTTCATTAAGAGGGATAGCATTTGTACCATAATCAAGTTTTTTAGAAAAACTGATCATATACGTTGCTATATTTTCAGCGCTTACTGCATCAGTTATTGTTCGCTTTAAGGCTGCATCGCCAACAGCTTTCACTCCCCTGGGATTAATCCGGCATACATATACCTTGCTCTCCTTAAAAGCAGTTTTTAAATATGAATGCCAAAGATCTTCATAACCTCCTGTGCTTTCAACCCCACAGTAAAGCTCTTCAAGTCCTTGCTGCTGCCAGCCCGTAATCAACTGTTTTAATCTATGCCGGCCTTCTCTATTATCCGATAATTGAAATCCTTCTTCCAATACATTGGTATCGTTGCCCAGCAAAAGGAAATCGGCGTACCCTTTGCTTACATCAATACCTAAAAATCCTTTTTTTCCATACTCAATGGTTTTATTTGGTGAATAAAATATCAAGCATCGTTCAGCCTTATCAACAATACGGCATCATGTGCCAAGTTATACCCCGAACTCAACTTGATGGAGGAGATACTTTAGGACGGTATCAAGTACCAGGGGAGCGTCCCCTCCTTATCATCAAAGTTGATTATTTTTGCCCAGTAATCTGCGGTTCGTTCCGTTCGGCTCCGCCTCACTCCACTCACCGCAGATTACTGACCTGGACTATTGAAATACAAATATATAAGGGAGGTGCTATTAGCAACTCTTATTTTTTTGGACTAATTTAACATAGGTATTGGTATTACATGACGAAATGATTTTATCATAATTTTATATTATTATAATTGTAACTTTACATAGCGTTAAAGCTATTTATATTTAAAACCAAAAACTCCAATAATTCAAGCAATGCAACGTTTATTTTCTTTCCTTTTAATCTGTGGTTTGTTTTTTACACCTTTCCTTTCATTTGCAGGAGGTAAAACAGTAACCAAACATTTTACGGTTAACGGTGTATGCGACCAGTGTAAAACAAGGATAGAGCAAGCGGCATATGTGAAAGGTGTAAAATTTGCAGATTGGAATGTGGACACGCATGATCTTACAGTGAAGTACGATTCCACAAAAACGGCTCCTGGTATCTTCCTCAAAAGCATAGCAAAATCCGGTCATGACAATGAGATGTTCAAAGCGGAAGATGAGGATTATAATAAAATACCTAAGTGCTGCAAGTATAGGTCGGGAATAAAAAAACACTAACGGGAAAAATATGAACTCTTTGAAACTTAAGATTTTCCTGTTGGGTTCATTATTGCTTGTTGGGGCTAATTCATATGCCCAGTATACAAGAACTATAGAAGGGAAAGTATATAGTAAGGCTAGTAAAGGAAAGAAGGAATATCTGGAAAGCGCCACTGTAGGAGCCCTTGGGGTAATGACAGGCACCCAAACCAATAAGGACGGCAGATTTTCGCTGAGCATACCGGATACAGTTACGGCGCTTATCGTTTCATTTGTCGGTTTCAAAACGGATACCATACTGCTGAAACCCGGCGCAGACAACCTAAACATAGAATTGCACCACGAAAACACCCTGGAAGAAGTGTGGATACGGGAAAAAGTGCAATCAACCGAAATAAACATGCACGGGCCAATTAAAGTAGAGAACATTGGCCAGAAAGAATTGCTTAAAGCCGCCTGCTGCAACCTGAGTGAAAGTTTTGAGACCACCCCATCTATTGATGTCTCATTTACCGATGCAGTAACAGGTTATAAACAGATAAAGATGCTGGGGCTGTCAGGACCCTATACGCTTATTACGCGGGAGAACATACCCGACATCCGCGGCCTTGCGGCAATTACCGGGCTTAGTTTTACGCCCGGCACATGGATAGAAAGCATGCAACTAAGCAAGGGCACCGGGAGCGTGGTAAACGGATATGAAAGTGTAGCAGGCCAAATAAATGTAGAGCTTAGAAAACCTTTTGACGGTGAGCGCTGGCTCTTCAACCTTTACCAGAATACACAAGGCCGCAGCGAAGCCAATGTAAACTACAAGCATAAATTCAATGATAAGATCGGAACTAACCTGCTGGTGCATGTCAATTCGCAATGGCTGAAACAAGACCAGAATAAAGACCACTTTATTGATGAACCTTTAGGCAACCAGTTCAACATCCTTAACCGATGGATATATTCAGGTAGCAATGGATGGATGGTGCAGGCCGGAATAAAATATGTGCATGCTGACGCGATAGGCGGTGACTGGAACTATAAGGAAGGCATGTTACAAGTGGCTGGAAATCCCTGGGGATATACCTCAAACATCAACAGGGTTGAGGACTGGGCAAAGATTGCAAAGGTTTTTTCGGGCAGAGAAGGCACAAGTATAGGCCTCCAGTTATCTAATGCCGACCATAGCCTGGACGCCATTTACGGACAACGCGAATACAAGGGTACCCAAACCAGTTTTTATGCCAACCTTATTTTCCAGACCTACATAGGCAACACCAACAATATTATAAAACTGGGTGCAAGCGAAGTGGTTGATAAATATAATGAACAGTTTGCCGGAGAAAATTATAACAGGACCGAAGTAGTGCCGGGGGTGTTCGGGGAATATAGTTATAGCCATACAGATAAATTCAACCTGGTAGCAGGACTGCGTGTGGATGACAATAATATATATGGCTTATTCGTTACACCCAGGCTGCATGTGCGGTATGCGCCTTTTAAAAAGACCGTTATCCGTGCATCCATAGGGAGGGCACAACGCACCGCAAATATTTTCGCTGAGAACATGGGCTTTATGGCAGGCAACAGGCAATTCAATATACTTAACCATGAGCAGGGAAAAGCCTATGGCCTAAATCCTGAAGTGGCATGGAATACCGGTATCAACCTAACCCATAAATTCAAGTTAGGGCTGCGCGAGGCCGTGCTCACTTTCGATTATTATTATACCTGGTTCCAGAGCCAGGTGGTAGTGGACATGGAATACCCGGATTTCATCAGCTTCTACAATCTTAGCGGGCGGTCATTTGCACATAGTTTCCAGGCACAATTCGATTATGAATTAATGCACAACCTGGATCTGCGGCTCGCTTACCGGTATTACAATGTTATGGTAACTTATAAAGACCCTGCTACGGGCGAAGGAGTATTGAGGGAAAAACCGCTTGTACCAGCTCACCGGGCATTCATTAATATCGGTTACAAAACAAGGAACACGAACAACTGGAGATTTGACTATACCATTCAATGGATCAGTTCTGAACGTACTCCGGGCATCACCCATAACCATAAAGGCATTAGCCCCGGCGGGATAAATGCTTCCCCTTCTTACATCCAGATGAACGCACAAATTTCAAAAGTGCTCTCAGATGTATTCGAACTTTACCTCGGTGGAGAGAATCTTACCAATTATATGCAGCATGATGCGATAATTGATTATGCAAACACATCTGCCCCGGATTTCGATGCATCAATGATATGGGGGCCTATGATGGGAAGGAGTATTTATGCGGGCTTGCGATATAAGATCAAGTGAGGTGCTTTTCAGGAATTAAGACTTCTATAGTTTACTTTCTTTTCCTAATTGTCTAATAAAATTCACCAACTGCCATCTTTGATTACGGGTCAATGAGTCATAATGTGCCATAGGGCCCCTGCCATTGGTTAACTTCCAGAATAGTACACCATCGGTCTGGTTCTGCACTTCATCGGTTGTGAAATTTGCGGGCTTTGGCCTCAATGGCAATGCAGCGATTCCGTCTGCTCTTCCATGATCTCCATGACATACATTACATACGGTAAAATACACCTTCTTTGCTTTTTCAGTTTCCTTTGCATTATTTGCAATGGGATTCTTAATTCTATTTGCATAATCAGGCGCAATCCATGGATCAATTTGAGCGAAGCAAGTACCAGCCCAGCTAAATAGTGAAAAGAAGATAATTGTATAAAAAGGTTTCATTTTATATTTTACTGCAATAATATTATAGATGCCCAGCAAATATTATGATATAAGTCATGGTTAATTACTAAAAAAAACCAAAAGATAAGTAAATTTGAAATCGTACTATTTATTTAATTTACTACACTTTTCAAAACCAATTTTCTTTTGATGAGAAAACCATTTATTCCCATTGTTATTATTATCCTTTTTGCTTCATGCTCCGGGGGACCAAAAAACGAAGTTTCAAAAAAAATATAGGAGGCTATTACCAGCTACCTTATCACAGGTATGGATAAAAAGGATGTTCCTGTTATTGATAGTATTGGCATTTCTGCCATTGACACCCTGACCCAAAAGAACAGTTTAAAGATCCTGATGGACAATTGTTACCGCCTGCTCAAAACCTATAATGATGTCTGGGAATCAAAAGTGGCATTGCTTAAAGCAGACTCCACCCTGCTATGGAGCCTTGGCCAACAAAAAGCCATGTATGAAAAACATGGGGAAAAATATGATGATGCTTCATTCAAAGAACAAACCGCAAAAATAAATGCAGACTCCGTTCAAATCAACGAGAGCAGATTGATTGTGCAAAAAACAAAGAATACAATAGACAGCGTTACTACTTTGTATACAAGTGCAGATTCTACCGCATTTTTTGAATATTATGTCAGCGCCACTGTTTACTTTAAAGGAGCTCCCGCTGAACAAGGCAATTTCATCATCTCAAAAGAATGGAAAGTGCGGCGTTGATTTTATGAATGAAATAGTAACTGATGCCAACAGAACGGTTTAAACTGTTTATCCACATATTATAAACCGTTGAAACGGTTAGTTAGCACTCATTTTTTACTTTTTTACCCTCGGTTGAAACCGTGGGCTATGGTTTTATTCGTAATTTTGCACTCTGGAAATTATACAAAACAGATGCCTTTGAATGCGCTGTTAATTAAGGAGCTAATAAATAAACTATGAACGAAACAGAAAACGCAGACACAATTGCCAAAATGGAAAGGATACCGGTAAAGAGACTTGTTTCCAAGAGAGATATTGGCATCGAAGCCTTTGAGCTGGAAAATGGAAATCTGATGCTGGAAGCAACTTTATTAGATCCTTATCATTTAATCAGGTTAAACCTTCACATTGAACCCGGCACCAAAACCATTGTAAGCGCAAAAAGTGAATTTGCCAGCCATCCTCATGCGGCTTGCCCCATGGTAGCTGAAAAAGCGAAACTATTGATTGGTGTAAAAATAGAACGAGGCATCACAAAAACCATTTTGCAGAAGATCGGGGGCAGCGAAGGCTGTGTTCATTTGAAAGAGTTGGCATTAGAGACCATTAATTTTGCCGCAACCACTTTAATTGGTTACGACGAAGGTTTTGGTCTTATGAGCCGTGATTTTAATATCCTTGACGAGCAACAGAAGTTCGAGCTATCGAGGCGCTTGCTTAAGAACACATGCTTTATCTATAAGGAAAAGTCTGAATGACCACATTTGACATCAATTCCTGACCACTCTCTCAAATACTATGAACAGCAATTTACAAGCTGAATTCGGCAATATAGACATCTACCTATTCGACCAGTTGCTCAAGGGCAGGTATGATAATTGCAAAACAGTCATTGACATTGGTTGTGGCGGAGGACGGAACCTGGTTTATTTCCTTAAAAATGGTTATCAGGTATATGGTATAGACCAGGATTCCCGGGCAGTAGCGGCTGTAAAAATACTGTCGCAGCAATTATCCCCAGGAAATCCCACAGACAATTTTGTAGTTGCGAAGGTTGAAGAGTTACCATTTGAAAATAATTTTTTTGACGTGGTCATTTGCAATGCAGTACTCCATTTTGCAAACGATAAAGATCATTTTGATAAAATGGTACGCTCCGTTTGGAGGATATTAAAACCCGGAGGCTATTTATTTACCAGGCTGGCTTCTGATTTTGGTATCGAAAACCTTGTTAAGCCAATTGGGAATGGCAGGTATTTACTGCCCGATGGTTCCGAACGATTCCTGGTAAATTTAGAAACCCTCATTAACTATACAAAGGAACTCAACGGGGAACTTTATGAACCCATTAAAACAACCAACGTGGAAAATTTACGTTGCATGACTACGTGGTGTTTAAGGAAAAAATAAAATTCGATTCTATTCGGGCAAGAATAAAACCACACGGGATACGAACACCTGCTATGCTAATTGATGCATAAGCGATAAAAAATATTGGTTAGTTCTTAGAAACATCACACCGGGTTGTCCGGGTTTCGCCGGGGAAATGGTTGTCCATTGGTGCATTAATCGTATTTGCTTCCTCGTATTTCCTGGCATCTTTTGACGTCATATTGCAATCCCGGAACGTGTCCGTTCTAATGTAAGTATAATTTGTGTAGGTCCCATTATTAGAAACTAATGTCAGGCACGTATAACAATCTGTGCGAGTGGCACATGAGGCGATAAACATTGATCCTGCTATCAGGAGAAAGAGTAAATTTTTCATTTTACAACAATTTTAGGTAGACAATATTACAAAAATACTTTAGCATCCCAATATTTAAGTTGATAAAAATCCAACTATTGATTTCATTTTGATTTGGAGGATGACATAGTATTGCGAAAAACAGACACGAAATATATTTTCGAACTTCACCAATTCAATCATTTATTCATAAGGAATTGATCATTTTAATAAAATAAATAACCCGGCAGGAAATAATTGCCGGGTTATCGTTATCACGCTGATAGGTAAATTAGTTTACCGGAATTGCTTTTTGTGAACTCTTCAATGCTTTTTCATTTTTAGGAAGAGCTAATTTTAATACTCCACCATCATAGGTAGCATTGATCTTGTCGAGATCTACTTCTTCAGGCATAGTGAAAGACCGTGAAAAAGAAGAATAATTATATTCCCTGCGGGTAAATGAATCGTCCTTTTCTTCTTTCTCTTCTTCTTTATGAGCGCTTACTGTCAACAGGTTACCGTCAACGTCAATTTTAAAATCTTTTTTGTGCAGTCCGGGTGCGGCTACTGACAAATTATAACTGGTTTTGTCTTCTGTAATGTTGACTCTTGGTAAAGTCAAAGCTTTGCCGGCTGAACCGTCGAGGAACCACTCATTCCATGGTTCAAAAAAATCGCTTAACACCGAAGTGAAGCTGCTGGGTCTTGCTAATGTTTTCAGTGACATTTGATCCTCCTTTTGTTTTAGTTAAATAATAATGCAAAGCTATCCCCGCACCTGACCGCTTCAAATGATGTTAGTCAATAGGTGCATTGAACTTAATCAGTCGAAAAATGAATGACGAATTTTGTTACTTACGAACATCAGTAATTGCCTTGACAGTAGTCATAGGCAATCCTTATATAACGATGTACGTTTGTAAAAAATATTTTAAACATAAAAATCAATATTATGAAAACGGACTTGCAACTACAGAAGGATGTTATGGACGAATTGAAGTGGGATCCAAAACTTGATTCAGCTGAAATAGGAGTGGCTGCTAAAAACGGCATAATAACGCTAAGCGGAAGTGTAAATAGCTATACAAAAAAACTGGCAGCTGAAGAGGCTGTAAAACGGGTAAGGAAGTAAAAGGAATAGCCGAAGAAATAAATGTGAGGTTGCTGCGTGACGGGCAACGTACGGATACTGAAATTGCCGAAGCGGCAGTTAATGCACTCAAATGGAATAGCAGTGTTCCTGATGATAAAATCAAATTGTCAGTTGAAAACGGGTGGCTGACACTAGAAGGCCAGTTAGACTGGCAGTTTCAGAAAGATGCTGCGACACTGGTTGTAGACGATATAGTAGGTGTAAAAGGTGTAACTAATCTTATTAACATTAAACCAAGGGTAAATATCCCCGTTGTAAGAGATACAATAAAAAAAGCGCTGGAACGCAGCGCTGATATTGAAGCTGACAGGATTATTATTGAAACTCATGGAAATAAAGTGACACTAAGAGGTAAAGCACGTTCCTGGAGCGAAAGAAATGAAGTTGAAAGAGCAGCCTGGTGTGCGCCCGGAGTAATGGCTGTAGAAGATGAACTTGTAATTGCTCCATAGACGATATTTACCTTTGTAACTTTAACAAAATAAATATCCCGGCTTCAGAAATACCCGGCATTTGACCGGGTATTTTAATTTGTATAAATCCTAACAAAATAATCTATAACAATGATGATAATCATTAAAAAAACCAACCAATGTCATATTCTTAATGTTAGTACCAATATATATTTGTACTATGAATAATTATAGATATTTCTATACTATTCTGAGGCCAAAATTTAAAGATTTTCATTAGATGTTGCATCATATTTTTAATAACAACCAATTCTCAACCTTATTTGATCAAGCATTTATTGGCATTATTGTAGTTAATAATAAAGGGGAAATTGAAGCTGTAAATAAATATATCCTGGATGAATTTGGCTATGAGGAACATGAAATCATTCACCAAAAAGTAGAATTCCTGGTACCAGCGCAATACAAGGAGGTGCATGAGAGGCATCGTGAAACCTTTTTTTTAAACCCCACGAATTTATCAATTCCGGCGGACAGAAACCTGAAGGGCATTAAAAAAGACGGAAGTGAGTTTTATATTGAAATGAAGCTTGGTTTTTACAAAGAGCAGGAAGACAATTACTACATTGCATTTGTAAATAATATCAGCCAGAAAAAAGAAGCAGAAGATACCATTAAACGCCTGAACGCCGAACTTGACCAAAAGGTGAAAGAAAGTACCAGGTCGTTAAATGCAACTGTAGATCAGTTAAGCAGGCAGATAAAGGAAAATGAACGGAAGGATGAGGAGTTAGAAAAGGCGCTGGAAAAAGAAAAAGAACTGAACCAGTTAAAATCACGCTTTGTTTCGGTTGCATCACATGAATTCAGAACGCCTTTATCAGGAGTATTAGCATCCACCTACCTGCTTTCTAAATATACTAAAGGAGAAGAACAGCCACATAGGGACAGGCATATTAAACGCATAATTTCTTCAGTCAATTTGTTGAATGAAGTATTGGGAGATTTCCTGTCAGTAGATAAAATAGAGCAGGGAAATTTTAAACCCAATCTTACGTGGTTCAATGTTAGCGATGAGGTTAATGAGATTATACAGGAGTTAAAATATATTTTAAAAGCCGGGCAAAATATTTCATACCAGCATAATGGCGAAACCAGCATTGCTTATATAGACAAGTCAATGTTTCACCACATAATCACCAATCTCCTGTCAAATGCAATTAAATATTCTCCTGAAAACAGCCCTATTGAAATAATTATTGACCAGGTGGATCAGAAATTGGTCATTAGAGTAAAAGATTATGGGATAGGTATTCCTGAAAAAGAACAGGAAAATCTATTCAAAAGATTTTTCCGCAGCTCAAATGCCGTTCATATAGAAGGCACAGGCCTGGGATTAAATATTGTAAAGAAGTATGTGGAGATTTTGGATGGAACAATTGCATTTAAGAGCGAAATAAATAAAGGAAGTGAATTTATAATCACATTTAATAATCAAATTGAACAAAATGAAAACGGTTCTGATAGTTGAAGATAATGAAGTAATACGCGAAGATGTTGCAGAAATTCTTACATTGGCAAATTATAAGGTCATATCAGCAGTCAATGGAAAAGAAGGTATTGAAAAAACATATGAGTTCATGCCGGACCTGGTTGTCAGTGATATTGCCATGCCGATCGTAGACGGTTTTGGTATGCTGCATGTATTGCGCAAGGACCCCAAAACAGAGGATGTCCCTTTTATTTTTCTTACCTCCAAAAGTGACCGGAATGATTTCCGTAATGCAATGGACTCGGGTGCGGATGATTATATTACCAAACCATTCAATGGCGATGAATTGCTCAAGGCTGTAGAAAACAGGTTCAGGAGAATGGCAGTGATGAAGAAGAACCTGAGCGCCGACCTCAAAGGCCTCAACGAATTAATGGAGGCTAATGAATCGAATAACGGCACCCTTGAAACGCTGCCACGTGATCATGATACAAATACTTATCAGAAAAAACAGGTGATCTACAAAGAAGGTCATACGCCACACTATCTGTATTACGTTCAAAAAGGTAAAGTAAGGACCTATAAAACTCATGACGATGGCAAGCAACTGGTAATGGATCTGTTTAACGAGGGTGATTTTTTTGGTTATATTTCATTGCTGGAAGAATCAGCCTATAAAGAAACTTCTGAAGCAATAGAAGAAACAGAACTGACATTGATACCGAAAAAAGATTTTGAAGATCTGCTGCATAAAAACCCGGGGGTGCAACGCAAAGTAATAAAAATGCTGGCTAAAAATATTTCCGAGAATGAAACTCACCTTCTGGGCATAGCCTATAATACCCTCCGTAAAAAAGTTGCAACCGCACTAAACAGCCTGGAAAAGAAATATCATACTAATAAAAAAGAACGTTTCTATATTGACATTTCACGCGATGACCTGGCAGCGCTTGCAGGCACTGCTACAGAATCTTTTATCCGTACACTCACTGAATTTAAAAACGAAAAGCTGATTGACATAAAGGACAATAAGATCGAAATCATAAATGACGTAAAACTTGAAAAATCAATAAGATAGTTCTCGTTTAGATTCCCTGTTGATTTGGGGTTTTATGAACGCTCTTTTTAGTGTCTGGCACCGCAGGCAAAGAGATTAAGTGAATCCAATATTCAAAAACGGGTACGATTTCGTTGTGGCATGATTTTTTGGGTATTTCATTTCAGGTCTTTAATAAAGTAATCCTGTGTATCCTGACAAAGAAAAAAAACAACCCGGGAAAATAAAAGAAGGTCCAAAATATTTTAATTGGATCTTTTACTTTTTTATTATCAGCCTGTTTATTATTTACCTTGCAAACAGGGGCAAAACCGCGGAGGAAACAAATTGGCAGGCTTTTAAAAATGAGCTATTACTGCAACATGACGTAGATCGAATTGAGGTCATCAATAAAGAGACTGTTGAAGTGTACATCAAAAAAGACAGCCTTAAGAAACCTAAGTACAGCCATCTATCAGCAATAGCAGAGAAAAAGATCAACCCGGGACCTCATTACTTCTTCCAACTTGGTTCTATTGAAGTATTTGAACAAAAGCTGGAAGCCGCACAGACAAACTTTCCCGAGAATCAAAAGATACCGGTCACTTATAATAATAAGGAAGGCTGGTTATCAAAAATAATGATGTGGATATTACCTTTGGGCTTTTTTCTTGTACTTTTTTTCTTCATGAGTAGAATTGGGAAAGGCATTGCAGGTGGCGGAAATTCCATCTTTGATTTTGGAAAATCCAGGGATGCAGAATATAGTAAGGGGAAAATCAGCCCTATTACCTTTAAAGATGTTGCCGGGTATGATGAAGCCAAAATGGAAGTAATGGAAATTGTTTCCTTTCTTAAGCAACCGGGGATATTTACAAAACTAGGCGCCAAAATACCAAAGGGCGTTTTGCTGGTGGGTCCTCCGGGCAGCGGTAAAACCTTAATGGCCAAGGCCGTTGCCGGAGAAGCTGCGGTTCCATTCTTTTCGCTTTCAGGTTCGGAATTTATAGAAATTTTTGTAGGTGTTGGCGCTTCAAGAGTTCGGGACCTGTTTAACAAAGCGAAACAAAAAGCCCCCAGTATTATTTTCATTGACGAAATAGATACTATAGGAAGAGTAAGAGGTAAAGCTGTTTCAGCACAGGCTAACGATGAGCGCGACAGCACATTGAACCAATTACTCACCGAAATGGATGGCTTTGATCCTAACACAGGAGTAATAGTAATGGCGGCGACCAACCGGGCTGATATTCTTGACCCCGCACTCCTTAGAGCCGGCAGGTTTGATCGTCATATTTACCTGGAACTACCTAATAAAAATGAAAGAATAGAGATATTTAAGGTTCACCTGAAACCGCTGAAAACAGATTCTACTGTTGACAGTGATTTCCTTGCATCGCAAACCCCCGGATTTTCAGGGGCAGACATAGCAAATGTGTGCAACGAAGCGGCGCTGATAGCTGCAAGGAGTAAAAAAGAAGCTATTGATAAAGAAGATTTCTATGCCGCCATTGACCGTATTGTAGCAGGGCTGGAAAAGAAAAGTAAGATCATATCACCGGCGGAAAAAAAGATAATTGCTTACCATGAAGCAGGCCATGCAATAGTAAGCTGGATGCTTAAGCATGTTGACCCGCTGGTTAAAGTATCCATTATCCCCAGGGGAAAATCACTTGGAGCTGCCTGGTTTTTGCCGGAAGAACACCAGATCATCTCCAGGTCTCAATTCTTCGATCAGATTTGCAGTGCCTTAGGCGGCAGAGTGGCTGAAGAGATTGTATTTAATGAACCCTCATCGGGTGCGCTGGACGACCTGGAAAAAGTAACCAAGCAGGCCTATATGATGGTTGCAAACCTTGGCCTGAGTACAGAGATCGGCAATATAAGTTATTATGATTCTACGGGCACTTATGAAAGTGCTTTCCAGAAACCATTCAGTGAAGCTACAGCAGAGCTGATAGATTCGGAAGTAAGAAAACTGGTGCAGGAGGCACACAGGAAAACAGAAGAAGTACTACGAAATAAGCGTGCAGAATTGGATAGCCTTGCCAATCTGCTGCTGAACAAAGAAGTAATTTATAAAGCCGACCTGGAAAGCATTTTAGGCAAGCGGGAATTCCCCGGCGATAAAAAAATTTTATGATCACAGGGACAAGGATAAAAAGCAGCTATTTTTCTTCAAAATAGCAATTTATACTTCACGCAGCATAGATTTGTGCAAAAGAGTTTCACCACCGCCAATGGCGGGGTAGGCAGCAAAGGCGCAATTTTTATCATTTTATTACACTCTTGTTGCGTTGTTAAGCTCGCAAAGCTCTTATTGATCAATGCACAAACTTATCCGGTGCACAATTTAATAATACCGGAATCATTCCTGTATTCATATAAATACGAAAGCCGACTTTTTTTTAATAAGTCAGCTTTCAGGAAGGAAAGAGGTTTTACCCTGGCAGCGATAAAGACGGGAAGTATTATATCATTAGTTTGTAAAAAGTATGTTTTAAACTACATTTCAAAGATACCATCCAATATAGCCGGATTTTATGACTACGGACATGCCACCACATGATTATGATCAATTTTTCGACGATTCTAATCATTACAAGTACATTTAATAGCATATTTGCCACATGAACCAGCATAAAGTCACTCTGTGCAGGCACTCATTTTATTTCCAAACAAACGGGAATTCACTCATTGCCAGAGTTGGGATGACTAATAAATCTTACCTTGCAAAAAATTATTTCCTGATGAAATCCTTATCTGCTTTATTGCTCTCAGCCGTCATTTGTTTTTCTTTTCCATCCTGTCAGTACATGGATATAAGGAATGCTGTGAAATTCAATGATAGTATCATAAAAATCAACCAGGCCATAATGTCGAACGCAAAAATATGGGGTGATAGTTTACGGGCAGGCGACTATACCAGCCTGAATAAGATTCGGGTGAATACTGAAAATTACATTCAACATCATATTGAAGCATTGGAGAAAATGGAAGCTGTAGGAAAAGGTGGTGAACAATTCAAAAGAGAGGAAATTAGTTATTTAAAAATGGAGAAGAAAGTAATCAACCTTGGATTCAGTCCATTTGAACAGCTTACCTCTGATAGAGGTAGTGAAGCTATACAAGCAGCGAATGATAACCTTGATGAATTGGGTAAAGGAGAAGAGGTGGAGATCAATCGCCTGAAAAAACGGCAGCAACAATATGCAGAAGACAATAAATTCGTTTTGCAACGAAAAAAGCTGATTTAAAAAATACCACTATCTTTATTTCATTGAAATAATACTGTATGAACAGACTAACACTGGTAACCATGGCATTGTTGTTGGTAGCAGGTAGTTTGTGCACCGCACAATCTGCAAAGCATTTCACCGCAGAAATAAAGAATATTGGTAACGCAAAAATGCCCAATGACGACTTAACCAAGCATAAACACCACGATGCGGAATTTTTCAGGCTGGGGGATCATTACATGGTAACTTATCACCAATCAGAAAAAGACACTTTAAGGTCACATGGAGCAATTTAAGGCGGCAAAGATGTTTTAGACAAAGTTGATTATGCCTGGTATGGCGATACCATTGCGGTGCGTTTTTTTAATAAAACGACAAAAAAAGAAATCCATTTTAAAGCATTTGGCCATGGCGGCGTTTCCAGTATGAGGGTTGATGATTGAAAGCCGGGAACTTCCTGCACGGGTACGTTAGTGAGAACACTTACGTTTTCCGAAATCTATCTTTTGAAGCCTGGGTGCGCTGCTTATTGCATTGATGTGTAAACTCTTCCTAGGAATTTTCATCATATTTTTAAATTATCCAAAACGTATAGCTGTCTGACGGCGGGAAGCCATGCTGACCGCTTTACTATCAACAAATTTCATTGACCTGGCGTAGAAAAGCTGATTACATATCCTGCCCATAAATGAGCACAGGCTGCGGCGACTGAGTACAATCAGATGGTGTATTGACAATCATCATTGCATCAAGTGGTCCGGCATCCTAATTTGACCAAATTATTTTCCCGTGTGGAATATTTTTTACCTGAATAATTTATTAACCATGAAAAAAAGTATTTATTTTATCATCGCGGCGCTATCCATAATTTCATCAGGCAAGGCGCAGGTTGTAAAGAAAAATCATACTGCTAATTCCCAACAGTATAACTATGAGGATACTCGAAAACTCGTCGCGTTGGTAAAGGACGCAGCAGCGTTGATTCACCTTAAAAGCGAAGCGGCATTTGCTGATCTGCGTCTTCCGGGCAGTCGCTGGCGTAAGGGTGAAACCTACATCTTTATCCTGGATCTCAAAGGTAATATGCTGGTACACCCCGATCCTGAGCTGGAAGGCAGGAACACACTGAATCTAAAAGATATCAACGGGAAACCCATCATCAGGGGATTAATCAATGCGGCGACAAATACACCAGACAAGCAGGAAGGCTGGTATCATTATGAATGGCCGGTACCAGGCGGGCTTCTGCCGCGGTGGAAAAGCAGTTATGTGCAACTGGTAAAATCACCTTCAGGTAAAGAATATATTGTGGGGAGCGGTACCTACAACGACCGTATGGAAAGGGCATTTGTTATTGATGTTGTTCAGGATGCTGTGGGGCAGGTAGAAAAAGACGGAGCGGACGCTTTTAAGGCCTTCCATGATCCGACCAGCCCTTTTATGGCCAAAGACGCCTACATTTTTGTCATAGATATGAATGGCGTTGACCTTGTAAACCCGGGCTTTCCGAGCCTGGAGGGGCGCAACATACTGGATCTGAAGGACAAGCATGGCAAAAAATTAGTCAGGGAAATGATCAAAGTAGCGCAGGCAAGTGGGTCGGGCTGGGTTGATTATATGTGGCCCAAACCGGGAAAAAGCGTTTCTACACTTAAGTCAACTTATGTGAGCAAAGCTAAAATAGGAGATAAATGGGTGGTAGTAGGCTGCGGGGTTTACCTTGCTGATGCGCCAAAAGAAATCTCCGTCACCAAAAAGCTGACTGCGCCTGAACTGATGAAGCTTGTGTATGAAGGAGCGGCAGTATTTGAAAAAAAGGGAGAATCGGCATTCCCTGAATTCCGGCAGAAAGGGTCTAAGTGGTTCCGCGACAATACCTACTTCTTTGTGTGGACGATGGATGGTGAGCGGGTCTTAAATGCTGCGAACCCTGCAATAGAAGGGGAACATGTAAACGGCACTAAGGATGTGCTTGGCAGGCCATATGGCAAGATGTTCCTGGATGCGGCTGCGTCGGTCAACGGCGAGGGATGGGTTCATTATATGTACCCTGAGCCAGAGGATATCTTCCCTACCTGGAAGTCCAGTTTTGTGAAGCGCGTAACTTTCCCTTCAGGCCGGCGGTACCTTGTTGGCTGCGGTATATACAACATGGATATGGATAAAGCATTCATAGCGGATGTAGTGAATCGTGCCGCCACCCTGGTGGAACGTGATGGAAAAGCAGCATTTGATCAGTTGCGCGACAAGACCAGTCCTTTTATGTTTATGGATACCTATGTGTTTGTTGATGACCCTAATGGCATAGAACTGGTAAATCCTGCGCAGCGCAGCCTGGAAGGTAAAAACCTCATTAACGAAAAAGATGTGCACGGAAAACTGATAGTTAAGGAATACATTGATGCCGCTGCAAAAAATGGCAGTGCATGGGTTGACTACTACTGGTACAGGCCCGGAGAAAATACACCCGCCCACAAGTACACCTATGTGCGCAAAGTGAAGTCAGGAGATAAGACTTACATTGTTGGGGCCGGGCTGTACATTGACTCGAAGGACAAGAAGAAATAGTATTGAATTCAGGAGGGACTAAATAGTATTAGCAGCCGGGCAGGCTGGGTGGCGATTGATTGATAGTAATAGGTTTGGAATTGGATAAATTGCTACCTTTACTATATAAAGATGCATTTATGAAAAAAGCATTACTGTTTCTCCCTTTGCTTGTTTTTATGTTTTTATGCAGTTGCAAGAGCATATGTAAATTTCCAATTACTGACGCTTCATCAAATAATCTAAACGATAGTTTGATAGGTAATTGGAAATTTGAAGAAGATACTAATAAGAATAATTTTTATGAGGTTTTCAGTGGATACCCAGGTTATGAGACCAATATGTACCATGTAAAATTCTGGAACAGGGGCGGCACTAACCCCACTTATGAATCAATAGCTTTTTTATCAAAGATAGGAGGTGCAACTTTTATTAATGTGGGATATAGCGAATATAATGGAAATGATCACAACGGTTATTTATTTCTGAAAATACTAAGTGTAAACAAAACCTTTACAAAAATGACTACCACAACTGTACATGATACTACCCTACGGACGCTTAACCAGAAGCAATTACAGAAACGGATTATTGAAAACCTTAACAATCCTGCGTATTATTATGATACGGTACATTTTTATAAGGTGAAATAGCAAGGATTTGGGATATTAAGATTATGTTTGATAAAGTACATTTCCACCTGTACAACCAAATAGCCATCATGAACCTCATAGGTCAAACCATATACACCCAGCAGTATAACTCACCACAAGTACTAGTAGATGTAGCAAACCTACCCCCAGGCATCTACCTCATCAGAATAAACGGCACAGAGGTCAGGAAGTTTGTGAAGCAGTAGCCCAGGGTTAATTACTTACATAATCACCAGTTGTTTTTATCCTTCGATGCTGCCTCTTGAAGTGCCGCTACCGTGGCGGAAAACTTTTGATCAAAACTTTCGTAGATAAAGGTCTTGTCTTTCTTTGCAAATTTGAAATCATCGAACGGAGCAGCGTTAAGATTTGAGTAACCAAGCCCATCAATAGAAATTAAGAATTGAGCAGCATTTATTTTCATCTTATTATCCTTAAAGCTGATCGAAAATTTAAACGACACATACGGCGGATCGGTCCACCATTTGCGCTTATCCAGCATCATGGCTGTTGATGTGTTTATGTGGTCTTTTCCCTTATCGTCAAATGACGTATTGTTGTCAGCAGTTTTAAAATTGTTGAGTATCCATTGCTTCGCTCTGTCGTAAGCCTGCTCTTTCGTAACACCGGGGAGATCAATAATTTTCTCAAAAGTAAAGCCTGAGCCTTCCGTCCTGACCAACGTTACCGGAGGCTCTTTGTGCTCCTGGGCCATAGTGGGCTGCAATGCCAGTGCAGTGATGGCAATCGCTGCCAGTAGTATTGAGGTAATATGTTTCATATTGCTAATTTACGTGCGTCACAAATATATACACTTTCCTTTCGTTTGTGATACATTTCTATTTTATGCACAAAATATGACGAGAATAGATCAAGCTGAATTGTTGGGGGGAGCAGTAAAATAATTTGATGTTTTCGGTGGATCAACAATTTAGCCTGATCCACTGAAACTGCCATCATTCTTCCGCCCCTTCCTGGTGTTCCTCACCTGCAACCTTGTGCAGGATAATCATAAAAAAAGAACGAAGTCCGTCAAACGCTCTCACGCTCTCCGCACTTCGCTCTCATTTTTGTGCCCCAGACGGGAAAATTTAAAAACGCTGTGATGCTGTATTGGCAAGGATTTCACGGCTTTTATGAATTTCAAAGTAACAACAGAGTAACAAAAGTTTAGGTTTTTATACTTTGGGGAGTATTTACCCCTTATTCCTTGTGGCAACCTATCAAAGCAAAAATACTTATACTTACCAATGGATATATAGCTTAACCGTAAAGACTACCACATCTCAAAAAACGCCTTTTTGCCCGATTCGCTGTACGGGTACTTCATACATAGGTTTTTTTGGTTTTTTATATAGCCTGCTCCGGTTGCTATTGCCTTGCATTGCCTACCATAAGACAAAACAGGGGCTTTTATTCATAGCCCATACTTGGGAGCATGACAGGAATGACAGGCAAATTTCAGGCACGTAATTTGCAGTAACTCCTTAAGAATAGAGGTTCGTTTACTTAGTACCTTTACATAAATAATTTTATGGCTAAAAATAGCACTGGACGGCACTCTACAGCCGATTGTATGCGAATTGAAATGCGCCATCTTGTAAAAAATGGATGCATAAGTAAAGGGCGCAAAGTAGAAAGTATATTATCGTGGAAGGATTGTAGCATAAAAGTTCTGACTGATTTTACAAGAAATGAAAAAAGTATCCGTTTGATCTATGAAGTATTATACCCTACTACGGGTGTAAAGGAATTTATTGATTACAAAATTTTTATTGAGGCTTTACCATCTAATTTGGGCAAAGGTGAAGTGTTGCATTTTGTTTGCCCTGAAACCGGGCAAAGATGTAAGATGCTTTACAAAGCTGACAATAGTAAAGAATGGAAATGCAGGCAGGCTTATAAACATCTTTATCCCTTACAGCAATGCTCAAAAGATGACAGGCTCTATATTAAATACGGGTTACTGGACGAAAAAATATCCAAACTTTATGAAAAAAGAAAAATGGATTTTTATAATGGCATAATGACAAAAAGAGCAATTAAAAAGGATAAAACTATTGAGGAATTTTGCAGGGTGGATGCGTTGATACATAGCAGGTATGCCTAAAAGATTTTGGCGTTTTATTGATGAAATGGGATTTTGATTTTTTACCCTATCACTGAAAACTAAACAACCTTTTTATATTGGGTTTGTGCTAAAATGCACTAATTCATCTTCATTAAATGGTGATGGCAATAATTTAGGTTGTGGTGGTTGCAGAATAATTCTTTTTCTTGATAATGTCTGTGAAAATATAAAGTCGGGTTGTTCTTTGTCTTTTAATTTCTTATTCCTTTGTTTTTCTAAATTTATTTTCTGTTTTTCTAATTTTCTTTGATTTTCTAATTTCTTCGGATTGGCAAGCATGTTTTGCTCATCCCTCAATTTTTCCAGTATATCGAGTAGTGAATCTTGAGAAAGTATTATTTCTTCACTTTCGAGTTTAACCTGTTTGTCAATGCCAAATTTAATCTGTACAGCATTATACATATCTTCAGATAATTTTTCGTTTTGGTCGCCATTGATTTCAAATCCATTTTCCCAAAGAAACTCAACGATTGTTGCTCTACCAATATTAAATTCTTTGGCAGCTTCCAATAATCGGGGTATAGTTGAAATCTTAATCATTGCATTGGCTTTACTATTATCTCTTTACCATCGCTAAATCATATAGTATATGAAACCGCTTTTTTAACTCCTTTTCTACTTTTATTCTGACATAACTACGATTTGGATAGTTTTTACGCACATATTCATCAACTAAATCTTTTTGACCGACCACCATCAAACCAGATTCAGAGTTAGATTTTGCCCTCTCAAAAGCCTGGTCATCCATTTTCTTTTTTACACCTGCAACTACGTCAAAAAGATAGTTCTCTATATAATTTTCCTGAAGCGTTGTCTTTTTACCAAATTTTTTTATTTCCGTATTTATAGATTCTATCATATCGGCATCAATATTATATCCATTAAGAAAAGCAGAGTATTTTCGCATCCCTAAATTCATGATTTCTTTAGAAAAAGATTCAAAATGCTCAACGGTTTTATTGACATTATAATCTAAGCCAATGATACTAATATTCTTATCTAACCCATTTAAAATAAACCTGCAAGAAAATATTTCTGAGACTACCCAACAAAGAAGTAGTTCCCAATCATCCTGATACTCTATATTTTTTTCGGTTACACCATTGACTGCTTCATTGCCTACGTACATATGAACTTTATCACATTTTTCAACTAAAATTATATTTTCTTCTTCAAATAATATATTTGCTTCTTCATCGAAAGTCATTGCTGGTATTTTATCAATGCGATCTAAAAGAATGGATAATTCTTGAGGTGCATAACCTAATTCTATGACAAGTTTGGCAAAATCATTAATGTAGCCTGTTAAGTCATTATAAGGATTAAGTTTATGAACCTGCCAATCATTATATGAAAACTTTACAGTGGATTTATTATTGTTTGAGCCATTATCGGATATTTCATTAATTATGTCCTCTACTTCATCTTTATTTCCATAAACCAACACTTTATCAAAATACCCCTCTTTAAGCAATTCCAACATTGTTTCTTTTATTGATTTCCTTAATTGCTTTGTCTTACTATTAATATTGTTGATTAAAAATCGTACCCCTTCTTTTTGAGTATAAAGCAATTTAATATCAGGGTTATTGTTTAACAATTTATTTGCCCCCTTGATATTCTTATTTAATTCTTCTTCAATTGCTTTCATTTATTCTTGTTTTAAGTATGTTCAAAAAAATAGAGTAACTGAAATTGTTTTTTTATTTTTTGAGATATATTATACGATCATTTTTTTTATTGTCTATTAATTGTCTTTTCTTTTCTTCAAATTCGTATTGAGTTATAGCACCAGAATTTTTTAAATCATGCCATTTTTTTAATTCGTCAGCAGTAGTAGCTTTCTTTTGTTCTTCATCATTTATTTTTTCGTATGAATCAGCAATTTTTGGACAGCAAAGAATTATTATTATACCAATTAACCCTAATAATAAACCAAGTGCTAAACCACCACCGCTGCCCGTTGTTCTATCTTTACCTAATAAGTATCCAAACAATCCAAATAGCAATACTAAAAAAATTATCCCGGTCATGATTTTGGGTATTTTAAAAAGTTAACGATTCGGTTTTTATATTTCATGTATTGGCATTGAGATTAATCAATTCCTTTTGTTTCTTAATTATCTATTTTCCATACTTTTCTTTCCCCGCTTTCGATTCAAAAGATGTCGTTATTTTTTCGCCGTTTACAAACAGTTCACAACAAAACCAATTTTTTTCATCACGTGGATCTTCATTAACATAACAAGTAACTTTGCACGAATAGTTTAAATACCTACCAGTTCCATCATGTGTCTTTAAAATACCATCAACTAAATATTGTCCGGCAAAAATATGATGTACCGGAATCATTGATGAGGCTGTAAATCTGTTGTCTTTGATTTCATTTTCAACCAATCTTTGTGAATATTGGGCTGCTAATCTTTCTCCGTCTTCAAACCATATTCTTGTTTTCTCTGATTCTGTTAGTGTTTTAAAATCCGGACTGTTTACTTCAACACTTTCATTACTGTTTATGTTTTTAGAAATATAGGTGTATGAAAAATAGACAATAGATGCCGCGCCTATTATTGCAAGTATCATTAAAACTATTCTCTTTAGTGTTTTCATTTTATTGTATTGATTGTTACAAAAAAATAGCGTAACCGTAATTCCCTGCAATTACAAGGCTCGCCAAAGCCCCTTCAAAGCAAAGACACAGTTACGCCGTTCCGGCGTACTATATCCATGCGTTGCTTTGAAGTTTAAAATTTGGCGATTTTGTAATTTATTGCTTCCTGCTCCAGTGCATCATTTGTTTTCACTTCATTTCTTAAAAGCCATGTATCAATTTCGGCTTTATTGAAATAGACATTTTTACCGTTTGGTTTGTAATGGGGTATCACATTACCCGATGTTAGCTTATACAGGTAACTTTTAGATAGTCCGGTATAAGTTGCTACCTCATCAAAGGTTAACACGGTCTTTGTGCCTACTAACAGGCTTTCAATGTTTGACAGTCTTTGCTCAATTGTTTTTGAATTGTCCATTTTTAAAGTTTTTAAGTTTAATAATTAGACAAAGAAAGGTAGGGACGTAAAAAAAAAGTGCGTAGAAAAGAAGTGAAATTTCGGAAAGTTTCTACGCAATTTTTTTATTCAGGCTTATTAATATTAGCCTCTATATAACGGTCTTTTATGTATTGAAATGGAATAATTTTTTTATCTATGTATTTTTCAAAATCAACTCCAATGCTTTCTAAAAAGACCTGAATAAATTCATAGGTTTTTGTTTTAGTTTTATTTGCTTTATGATGTGTAGCATTCATATAATTGAAAAGCGGAAAGGTGTAACGTATAAAGGATGGGAAATAACTATCTTTTGTTTTTATTTTTGGGAATGGTGTAGGCACTTCAAGATTTACAAGCCAATCATGTAATTGAAAATAAAAATCGGCAATCAATTCTTTATTATCTATTGTGATGTGTTCTTTCTTCTTATTTTCGTTTGAAATATGGAATACTATACTTTCAATATCTTTAACCTCACTATCTTTTAATTCCTGAAATTGTAACTTCATTTTTCTTGCATCATTTATATATTTTTTGTGTTCTTCTAAATGGTCGGAATTTTTATTTTCTTCCATATTCTCATATAAACGATGATATGTTATTGCAAAAAAATACAGATTAGCATCTGTATCAAGATTTTTACATTTTAGAAAATTTGTTAAAGACGAATATTCAGGAATGGTTTTAAACCTCCAAAAATTAGGCTTAAAAAATGATTCATATTGTGGCGGATAGTTATAAAACTCTTTAATAAGTTTAAAATCCGGTTTTACTTCTGATTCAGAAGCACCATCATTAAAAAAAGGAACAGGAACTTTTATCATTCCATTAATTTTAAAAATTTATCGAAGGTAAATTAAATGGTTGGCAGACTATTCACTGCATTTCTTTTTAATTCCTCTGCAATGTGCGTGTATCTTTGGGTGTATTTAAGTGAAGTGTGTCCAAGTAGCTTACTTACTATTGTTACATCTGTTTTATAATAAATTAAATTTGTTGCAAATGAGTGTCTGGCACAGTGCCAAGTGATGTGTTTTTGTAGTTTTGCTTTTTCAACCCAATATTTAAGCGATTTAAGGGCACCTGCATTAGTAGGCAAAGTAAATACAAGGTCTTGTGGTTCTCCGGCATCAGGCAGCATGGAAACGGCTGTACTGTTTAAACTAACTACTGTTTCCGTATCGGTCTTAGCTCTCACTTTTGTTAGTATTAGGTTTCTAAGATTTATATGTTTCCATTTCAATTCTTTTACGTCAATCCAACTAAGCCCGGTAAAGCAACAAAATAAAAAAGCATTTCTTATCTGCATATTGGTTATTGGTGTACCTGCCAATATTTTTATTTCTTCAATTGTAAGTACATCTTTTACTAAGCTATCGTCTTTCTTAATGGTAACATCAGAAGCGGGATTACTTAGGATTACTTTTTCTCTTACAGCTTGCTTAATCATTTTCTTAAAACGCTTAAAGTAACTGCTTGCTCCTTCGCCCTCTGATGTGTCGCTTAGGTACTCTGCATATTTGTGAATGATGTTCTCTGTAAGCTGTTTCATTGTAAGGCTCTTAATGCCTTCTTTTTTCATAAAATCTATGAACCTTTTACATGCTCCTTCCATGTTCCGTTTATCTTTCTTCGTGTATTTCTTGATGTAGTTTTCAAAGTAAAGAATGAAATCAACATTACTTTTGAAAGAGGTTACTACATCATAACCACTGGTTACAAGTTCTTGCGCTCTCTTATTTCTGATACTTTCGGCAAGCTCTAAATTCTCTTTATTCAGTTGCCTGTCAATCGGTGAAGCTGGTTTAGTTTTCAGCTTGAGATGCTTTAAAAACTCATAACTGCGTTTACCATTGTGGTAAATATCCAGTATTAATGAGGTTGTGTTATCCGCATTTTTCCGTTTTCTAAGTTTTACGCTCATGTTACTTTGGTTTTTGTTACTTTTGAAAATAAATAAGAACCGCTATGGTAAAGGTTTTTATGCTTTTGTTTTCCTTTGGTTGTGTAATGTTTGACAAAGTTAAACAAAAGTTTTTGAAAGTAACAACAGAGTAACAAAAAAAG
>CAIMDZ010000010.1 GCA_903839875.1 uncultured Bacteroidota bacterium | reverse complement strand
CTTTGTGTCATAAAGAAACAAATGGAAATTTGGAAAAAGCCTAACGATGAACTAAGAAAATTATGCTGCATTATTTAAGACGCTGTGTATAGAAGGGCTTTTGATATCACTTATTTTAAAGAAGTGGACTTACAACGTCAGGCATATCGGAGTTGCCATCAGTATCAGGAATGAAGGCTAGCACCAGGGGCTGATGCTCTACCAACTGAGCTACTTCTGCTTGTTAAATTTCAATGTTTTAAGTAATTTTATTTTCTATTTATTACTTGTTAAATTTCAAAGTGTGTGATTTTTTGTGTGATTTTTATTGAACACTATTTTCGCACATTGCTACATCAAAAATATTAACTTAATACTAAAAAACAAGTCTATTAAATTCTAACGATAGTCTCACTACCCTACTATTTACTAAAGACAGAAAAAAAACCTTGAAATCAACTCCATCAGTACAATCTAAAAGCAGCGCTCATCAATTCCTGTTCTCCTCTTGAAATACCAATCTCATTAGCTATGATTCTCCAATTGCTAACTGCGGCTTTAATTTCTTCAATGATAACTTCCATTTCATTTTTAGTTAGCTGAAAGTATTCCCCTACGCTTATTGCCAATTCAATATCCAGGGCATTGTTCTGCGTATCAATATTCAGAGCCAGCCCGTCTTTATCTATGGAAGGGTTAATATCAAATGCAGGTGATAATATCCAACCTTTATCTGTAAGTATGAAACCATGGTTACGCAAGTGATCATCAGTGTTTGAAATGGCAATATGAAATACAATCCTTCGCCAGAGTTGATGTAAATCTTTTTTGTTTTGGGCTCCATTGAATTGTATAAATTCAGCCATGTCAAGATAGCTGGATGGGTTGTCCTTGATGGTATCTTCATTTTGCCCCGTCATCGTCATGGCCGATGCAAATTGTATTCTTTCACCTTTTAGCCGGTCAAATCTTTTGGTGAAAAATGTGTAGTACTTTCCGGATACTTTTTCAATCTTTGATTCTGCCATTTCAATTCCTGCTTTTAAGGCAAGTTTGTAAGCCAGATATTCCCATGCTGCCTTATCAATTGGGTCACCTTTCGATGGAAATTTAGCAATCCATAGATTACGATCGTTATCAAGAATATTAGCTTTAGGTCTTGCTCCACCTAGTGAAGAGCCTGGAGCCAATAAAATGTTTAGCCATTTTTTGACTGCTTCATTATCATCTTCAGTTTCCAGTACTTCTGCACCATGCTGTAACTCTTTTACGTTACTCCAGGGCGGTGTTGGTGTTAGTTTATTATCATCTAAGAATGGACCGTCCTTATATGATTTAAACCGCAAGGCTCCCATTCTGCCTTCATCATATACCCCTAATAAAAAATCTACATCGTATAAGGTTGGAGCAGGCTTTCCTTCTTCTCTGGCTTGTTAAGCAGCACGTCTTTTCATTAATGTCCGCCCCCAGGTATCAGGCATTGAATCAAGAAACACACCAAAGTTTTCTTTACCTACCGGAAACTGAAGGCCTTTAAACCAGGATATATCCGGGTCTAACAGTAACTGTTCTTTTGAACTTATCCAGTCACTGTCGTATTCAAAACTAAATGCCTTCCGACCTTTGGCCTGGTGGGCGCTTAATATACCTATGCATTTAGGCTCCGGGCATTCCTTTCCAGTGGGCATAAACGAATATTTCCTTCTTCTGATTTGCCATTTTATTTATTTCCAATTAATCTTAGATCCTGTAATTTTCTTCCATATTCATCATTAGCAGCTAATTTTAAAAAATCGTCCTGCAGTCCTAATACACGAAGCACATTGAAATAGGCAGCCATAGAAACACTACCATTGCCTTTCTCAATTTGATATAATGTTGTCCGGTCAATCCCTGCCCTTTCCGCTACCTGAACCATTGTCAATTTCCGTCTTTTTCTGGCTAATTTAAAGTTCTCACCTACCTGTTCAAACAGCTTTTGGTACTTAGGAAACAAAATTTGCTTCTTACTGCTCATATAATGTTGACTATTTTCAACAAATTTAAACAAAATATTGATAATAGTCAACATTTTTTTGATTGCATGACAGATTGCACTTTAGCAATAATATTACCAGTAGCCCCGGCCTTCAGGCCGGGGTAGGCTAATATAATAGTCAGGCTTCAGCCGAACCAACTCACGAATAGGGATAACCCATATCGTCACATTTCGGCTAAAGCCTATTGAGAGAGCCGTTAGTCCCCGGCCTGAAGGCCTGGGCTACTGGAGAATACTTTAATTCAATAATTGCCGATTGCCCGAATGGGTTACGATTTGCAACAAATCGGGAATTTATTATTTGTCCCGGATGTGCTATGCTAACATCCGGGACAACGGGACTAAGCGGGACTTAGACCAGCGGATAGCAACTTAACGAAACACCCGTCTGACACCTGCCAACGCATCCAGATAGCCATCGGGACTATACACAATGTGTACTGACGGGTTTCTACCGGTTCAGTTGCAGTTCCATGATCCGCCACGGCGAGACAGCTTGCCGCCGGGTCCATCAAGCATACCTTCTATTTCTATGGCAGTTGAATAAGATGAGACATCGGCGGGGACATCTTATATTTAGCGGACCTTGTTGCGCAGGGCAGGCACATGGGTCCGGGATGCAGTTGGTAGTTCCCAGTTTGCAATTGGCAGTTGCTTATGTTGCGCGGACCATGTTGCGCAGGGCAAATTATTGTTCAAACTGACGAAAAGTACCACATTAGCTGCCGCAATTAATATGCCAAATGTTTGGCGAGTTACCCACATTTTGGCGGCCAAAACGGAGTTAAATTATTGAGGGATTTGGGATTGTGATGGACTGAAAATTGTGGGTATCTTTTTTGGGGTGAATTATTGGCAGGCGTTTGTGCCATATTTCAGCGGCAGAACTGTGAACTCCGTTGCAAACGGCGTTTTATCTGCACTTCCGGATGCCCTTCGGAACATCCGGAAGAACGGGGTTACCAACATTGTAGCGTTCAAAACGGGGTTAAATTATTGAGGGATTTGGGGTTGTGATGAACGGAAAATTGTGGGTATCTTTTTTGGGGTGAATTATTGGCAGGGGGGGGTGGCAGCATGCAGTGATATCAGCTTCAGTTCCCTGATTACCACCGGGTCCCACTGAAAAAGCGGAGACCCGGCAGGGACGGAAAGTGTGTTAGACTAAGCTAAACACTGGCCCCACCCCCCATGTTTGTTTTAACTGGACAATTAACTGGTTCTCCTTTTTATTAATAGCTCTATATTTGCTAAATAAATATTGAAATATATGAAGAGCAATTTGAACAGACGAAATGAAATATTTGAAGGTGTTTTACCGGCTCTTGGCACAAAAGAATTTGCGGAATTTACAGAAAAATTTGAAAATAATTACAATAATAATCCCGAGTTAAAAGAAGTAATTAGAAAAAGTAAGGAAAAAGTCACAAGGTCGTTAGAGGCCCAATACCTTTCAAGTTGTGACTTTATTACAGAAAAAACACTTAGATTTTTCTTACTTGAATTTAATAATCGGGCATGGCAATATGGACTACGTTCAATGCCAATTATGTTTAACATCATGGAAGCTTTTTTTAATTATAGGAAGCCTGAAATATATTTTGAACTAATTGAAGATGAGAATTATCTAATATCATATTATGATTTCATTGATTTTATTACATCAAAGAACTTTAATGAAAACATCAAATTGATAGATGATAATCTAAGTTCAGACATAATCTACAATTTCAATATTGGAAAGGACTTATATGAAATCATGTTTAAGACAGATACCAACGATGAGTTTATTGTAGCTGGCATTTCAATTATACGAAGAAATCACGAGGTTACAGTTTTAGTAATTACTGGCAAAAAGGAAGTTGAAAAACTAGCAATAAAAAAAGAAGAGCTTGTAGCACATACGTCCAATCCTAACAAGGTTGAAATGTTTAATCAATTTAATGAAAGCATCAAGGAAACAGATATAGAGTATGAATATATCGACGAAGAAAAAAAATATATCAAAGTTGTTGTCGCCTGTAGAATCGACCTAAATACTATGACAATTGACGCGAGGTACGTCGCGGAAGAAACTAATTTAATGTTTAATATCGTAACTGATGAAATTGATGGTTTTTTAAATGAAAACGCAGAGTTTTCTACCGAAAATCACAGAGAACTGTACCAAAATAACCAAGCTAGTGTCATGTCACGCATGAATTGACGGATAAAGTTTTAATAATTTCACCCTTGCATCCTCACAGGTGAAGTGCCATTTTATTTTGGCTTCCTTATTGTTCCGGTGAGTTTGCCATGCACCTGCTTCTGATTTCATTT
>CAIMDZ010000009.1 GCA_903839875.1 uncultured Bacteroidota bacterium | reverse complement strand
TAGTTATCGACAGCAATTCATCCCTTTCCTGCTCCGTTAGTGTAACCTTGTACTTTTCCATAGTTTTTGCACAAAGGTACAAAAATTATGCGTCATAGTATGTGTGACATGACACTAGTTATAATTTACAGTTACCGGCACACCAGTTGAGTTGGTGTAAGTTCCTGAAGCCTGAGCTGCTGCTACGTTAAGGGTAGCGCCTACTGTCAGAGTCTGTGTACCACCGGTGCTTAAAGTACCGGTTGCTGATGGTGAGCTGGTGAAAGCATTCACGGTCATGGTGTGTGAGCTACCGTCAGCGATGCTGCAAGAAGATGGCAAAGTGATTGCGTAAGTGTAGCTTGCCTGACCTGATACGGTGAAGGTAGCTGCGGTAACAGTACCGGTTGTTGCTGGCAATGTAACACCACCTGCACCACCTGTAGTACGTGTGCCGGCCGGAGCAAGAACTGCAGTACCTGCTATTGTAGCAGAAACGGCTACGTTACCGAAATTCATATCTACTGTCTTAACGATAGAGATAGGAGTGATGATGTTTGCAGAAGCTGATGCTGTTGCGGTAGCCTGTGCGAAAGATGAGTTAGCTGATACGATAACTACTGCTGCGATTGCGATTGATTTTACGATGTTTTTCATTTTAGTTTGTTTTTTAGTTTGAGTTAGTTTGTTTGTTTGACAGGTATATTACCAACGGCGTGCCAAAGTTGTAATTAATTGATAATCAATTAGTTGATTTTTGGCATGGTGATAATTTCTTCCGTGGGGTGGATGGGTTTTCCGGGAGGTGGAAAAACGGGGGGTATTGTTTTTTGCGAATTAAATTTGATTACTTTCGAAAAGATGTCAAATCCGGGGGATTTCATTACCAATAGGTACATTGACAAAAAATTGGGTATTCATAAGGAGCAGGGAAGTAAAAATTGTTAATTATCCTCTAAAATGTTTTTTGGTTAAACTCCGGACGATAATTTGTATCTATGTATTGAATAATAAAAAAACAAAGGTTATGAGAGCAACCATAATTATTACCTCGTTATTAATTATTTTATTGTCAGTTGGATTTGCCGGCCAGGTCAAAGCTGATCCATGGAGAGAACACAGGCACCATGGCTGGTATGGTCATCGGCCCCATTTAAGGGTTTTTATACCACCGCCACCACCTGTTTATGTACCGGCTCCCCGGGTTTATGTAGACCCACCTGTTTATGGCTACCGAAGACACAGGTATTATGATCCCAGACATTATGAACATCGCTACAGGCACGATCATCGCCATTATTACCGCTAATCATATTATAGGATAGTTCAAGGGTAAAGGTGCTTTCAGTGTGAAGGCGCAATAATTTTATTTTCCGTTTCAAAAGTTCAGGCAGAGTTAATATATTTTTTTCATTTATTATTTGCCCAGTCTGCTTTTTTTGCCTTGTAAGGATCAAAGATTCGCAGCTCCCTTATACATCTGTTCTATTATGTTAACAACATCCCGGCCTTCCTGGGCGCTGGTCATAACGGGATAATTGTGCCGCAATACATCTACCACATTCTGGATTACTTTGTCGTGATTGCTCATTGACCCCTGGTAGAGCCCATAATCATTTGCTTTGGCAGTAATATTTATTGGTGGCAGTGTAGCGGTAGCTAATTTCTGATATTCGATCGTATTCAGATACTGCCCCCCTATTTTTACAGTGCCCTTCTCAGCAACAATGGTTATTGATCCTTCCATATTGCGCTCATAAGCACAGGTGGTAAAATTAAAGTTAATGATTGCATTATTTGCAGCCGTCAGAATAAAACTACCTGTGTCTTCCACTTCGGTATTGTGCTGATGGGCAAAATTATGTACCCGGCCCTGAGCTTCAGAAACGGGCCCGTTCAGGTAATAGAGGATATCTACAAAATGGCTGAATTGTGTAAATAAACATCCGCCGTCCTTATCTCGTTTTCCTCTCCAGTCGCTGCCTGCATAATAATCATCTCCACGG
The DNA here is from genome assembly GCA_903839875.1 of uncultured Bacteroidota bacterium. Lineage (GTDB taxonomy): Bacteria > Bacteroidota > Bacteroidia > Chitinophagales > Chitinophagaceae > Nemorincola. Next base: position 21,344 of record CAIMDZ010000009.1, on the reverse strand, counting down.
TTCCAGAAACAATTTACCTGGATCATAAAGATGGCACCCAGTTCATTATTTGCCATTAGTTTTTTTACTTCCTTTACAGGTGGGTTGTAACGATTCTGTTTTACGGCAAATATTGTTTTGCCGCTTTTTTCTGCTGCGGTGATCATGCGTTCACAGGAGGCTACGCTGATTGCCATTGGTTTTTCCACTACAGTATGCACGCCTGCATTTAGCCCTGCAATAGTGTGTGGTTCATGCAGGTAATTGGGGGTGCATACACATAACACATCCGAATCTGAAGAAGTGAGCATTTTCTCCAGATCGGCATAAAAATCAACACCATCAGGAACATGAGCGCTAACAGCCGGGTTTATATCGCATACCGCTACCAGCATTGTATCAGGGTTTTGCATGATCTGTATGGCATGCCGGCGACCAATATTACCAAACCCAATTATAGAAAATCGTATTTTTTCTGACATCTGTGTCCAAAAGTAAAGAACCATAACGGAAATTTCACCGTATATTGTATATTGAGATTAAACTGATATTATGGACGTACAGGATTTTTTAGGTGATTAAAATCAAAGAATACCTATTTATGTTTGGAAATATTCCCGTTTCCATGCAATTCAAGTATTTGCTCGTCTATCATGATCCTTAATATGTCTAGCGCCTCCGCTTTAACAAGTGCAGGGTAACCAGTTATAAGTTCTGTTATGCCTATTTCCCCAAATTTTTCAATGACCTGCAATAATTCTGTCTTCAAATCCCGGGCATTTACTTTAGTCACTGCTTTTGCTATGCACACATCACAATGCCCGCAATCCTTTTTGTCTTGCTCGCCAAAATACCGGAGTAAAACCCTTTCCCTGCATTCTGTTTTATTCTCCAGAAAGGCAATCATGGTTTCAGTTCTGGCTTCATGGCGTTTGCGAAGAATGGCTATGCGGTTCAGGTCAATGATCAGGTGGCGGCTATCTACCCTGTAATGATGAAAGAACATTTGCGGACCTTCACCGGGTTTGTTATACTCCAGTATGCCCATTTTATGCAGCCTTATAAGTATCGGTATTAATTCATCCTTACTTATTTTCAGTTGTTTTGATATGGCGCTTTCCCGCACTGGGGTAGGGAAGTGAAAGATGGTATTGTACATTCGCAGCAATCCTGTGACCACATAACCAAGATTGTTATCTGTAGCATTAAATTCATCGAGCACATCACGGCCTGTAGTAAACTGCAGTGTAGCCGGGCTGTAAACGGCTTCACTCAGCGTCCAGAAACCTTCCTGTTCCAAAAGCTTCAGTGCATGTATGGCATGGGAAGCCTTCAGAGAAAATTTGTGGCAATAATCGAAAAGGTCGAAGGAGTAATATTGGTCAGGTTCGGTGCCAATGGGTATTTGCAGGTATTCTACCACCGCCTGGTACACCTGCCTCAGGTATGCTTCAGGGGGGTATTGAATATCAGTACTTTCCATTAGCCGTTTTATGTCAGCGCTGTTGTAGAAAGCAGTAGCAAAAGACTGCTTGCCATCACGTCCTGCTCTTCCTGCTTCCTGGTAGTAGGCTTCCAGGTGTTCGGGGGCATCGTAGTGCATTACCATCCGCACATCGGGTTTGTCAATACCCATACCAAATGCGGTGGTAGCGACCATTACCTGTGCTTCATTTTTCATCCAGCTTTCCTGTGCTTCCTCCCTTTTATCCTTGCTCATGCCTGCATGATAGGCGGCAGTTGCAATTCCTTGTTGTGCTAAATATTTGCTGACAGCTTCCGTTTGTTTTCTGCTGCGGCAATAAATAATGCTGCAGTCTTTATGAACACTTTTAAGTGTGTCTCCATTCTTGTTCTCACTATAATTTATTCCGTAAAAAATATTATTCCTCGCAAAGGATTGCGTGAAAACTGCTTCCCGGTTTAAATGCAGTTGTTTAATAATGTCCTTTTGAACTTCTTCTGTTGCAGTGGCTGTCAGTGCCAGTACCGGTGCATTGGGGTAGGTGGCTCTTATGTCTGAAATCTTTAAGTAATCAGGCCGGAAGTCATGGCCCCATTGTGAAATACAGTGGGCCTCGTCTACAGCTATCAGACTTACATCAAATTCGGTCATATAGTCCCTGAATAAGTCTGTCTGCAGGCGTTCTGGTGAAATATATAATAGTTTATAAGCCCCATGCATAGCATTGTCCAATGTTCTTTTTACATCATTGAAATGCATGCCGGAGTGGATACAGGTAGCCGAAATATCCAATTCCTTCAGCCTGCCTACCTGGTCCTGCATCAGCGCAATCAGCGGAGAAATGACGAGGCAAAGACCATCATTTATGAGTGCAGGTACCTGGTAACAAATGGATTTACCCCCGCCTGTAGGCAGTAACGCAAGCGTATCCCGCTTATCAAGAATGCTGCATATTATTTCTTTTTGCAACGGCCTGAATCCTTCATAACCCCAGTATTCCTTTAATATTTTTTCAGGTTGGTGCAAGTTCGTCCAGGTTTCAAATTTTACGGTGATCTTTAATTTACATCACCAATTCAGGATTAGATTTCTCCAAAATTTTTATCTGCAAATACCGGCTTCATCCCATTATTCCATAATTGCTTCTTCACTTCGGCATTCTGATTCAGTTCAGTTAGCATAACAGTTGGTATCCAAATACACTCGCTAAACCTGTTCGGGATATTCAGGTTAAAAATCGCTGATATACCAAGCTGTCCGGTAGACACCCCGGACATGAGTATTACCTTAGGGTCATAGCTTTCCCGTAGTTGATGCCAGGCAATTTTTTCACCGTCCTTAAGCTTTAAGATGTTGTATTGGTTGGGATTAAGGTTACTGGCGCCGGGGCCCAGCATTTTCATTAATAGTAGTTCTTCCGGGCTACCTTCAGAGCAATCTGTAACTAACACAAGTACAGGTTTTTTGATGTTTCCATCTGAATGCAGATTTTTATCTTCCCAAAATATATCCTGACTGTCTGGTACAATGTCCGATTTAATAATATTCATATAAATTATTTACTTTTCCTCACGGCAAAAAAATGATTGTGATCACCTTTGGCTGTTCGTGTTAGGCATTTATGACTAAAAATTGTTTCTTTGCAAAAATAATCATTACAATATTAATTTAATTTGGGCATTATGGGTAGTACAACTTTAGACATTAGCATCAAAAAGATTGATAAGAGCAGGATAGAAGAGATTGATGCTTTAAACATTAATTTCGGGAAACACTATTCCGACCATATGCTAATCGCTTATTACGAGAATGGGCATTGGAATCCTCCTGAAATAATGCCTTTCCACAATCTTTATTTAAGTCCGGCTACAACGTTTTTTCATTATGGACAGGCGATTTTTGAAGGTGTAAAAGCGTATAAGGACGCGAATGGTAACCCTTTGATTTTCAGGCCCTATGATAACTGGAAGCGAATGAACCGTTCAGCATTACGTATGGCTATGCCGGAAATTCCTGAGGATATTTTTATTGACGGCATGCGGCAGTTGGTAAATCTTGATAAGAACTGGGTTCCTACCGCTGATGATACCTCGCTTTACATTCGTCCTTTTATGCTGGCAATTGATGAGTTCATCGGTGTTCGCCCGGCAGAAAAGTTTATGTTTATTATTATCACCAGCCCTGCCGGTCCCTACTACAATCATCCTGTTTCCATTTATGTACAAGATAAATATGTGCGTGCATTCCCTGGCGGAATAGGATTCACAAAGGCAGCAGGCAACTATGGAATGAGCATGTACCCCACACAGGAAATAAAAAAGATGGGATATGACCAGATACTTTGGACAGATGGTTTTGAACATAAGTATGTGCAGGAGATAGGGACAATGAATGTATTTTTTGTGATCGGAGATAAGGTGGTTACACCCAATATAACCGATATGATACTGGAAGGTGTTACCAGGGATAGTGTAATAACGCTGCTGAAAGATAAAGGCATAACTGTAGAAGAAAGGCTTATTAGTATTGATGAACTTGAAGCTGCTCATAAATCGGGCGAACTCAAAGAAGCATTCGGAACAGGCACTGCGGCATCTATTGCACCTATTTATGCCCTCACCTACCATGACGATAAAATGCTGTTACCTCCGGTAGAAAATTGGGAAATCGCCAACTGGCTGAAGAAAGAACTCGCTGACGTACGGTACGGCCGGAAAGAAGATATCCATGGATGGACACTGAAGGTGTGAACTTTTTAATAGAATAATATTTGATGGCTACCTTTTGTGGGTGGCCATTTTTTTTATTCTCTGAAACCCCAATAAAAGCAAACCTTTTATTAATTTCGGGTGTCTTTACTAATGTTACCTATTTGATCACCACTAACACCGCACATGGTATAATGAAATATACCCCTCTGTTTATTATTTTATTCCTAAGCGCTTTATTTCCCAGGCATACTCATGCACAGGGATGGCAATGGGGCAGATCTAATACGAATGCGGAAGTTGACGGATGGCCTGTTGCTTCAGACAAGGCAGGGAATGTTTTTGTTGCGGGTATTAAATCAGGACTAAATCCGGCAGTTTTTGGGGGTATTACTGTTCCCGTTACGGGTGGAGTAGCCAATTACCAGTGCGTTATTGCAAAATACAATCCTTCGGGAACCTGCCTGTGGGCAACCGGTACACAACATTGCAATGCGGACCTGATAGGCATTGCCACCGATCCGTCTGGAAATGTCTATATGTTTGGTTCTTTTGATAGTGGGTATATTAAGATTGGTACAAATACGCTTACCAATACGTATAAAAAAAATGAGTACAGGTATTTTCTTGCAAAATATGATCCTTCAGGCAATGTACTCTGGGCGCTTGCCGACGGCAGTGCACAGTATTATTTTCCGACAGTAGGCAACATTTCTCTTTGCCTGGGATTAGGCGCCATCGCCACTGATGCTTCGGGGAATGTATATGTTACTGCCAATTTCAAAAAAGCGATGACTACCGTAGGCGCAACTACCCTTACCAATACTGATCCTGCAGGGCTTACTGATGATATACTGATGGTAAAGTACGATCAGTCGGGCAACGTGGTATGGGCAAAGAGTTATGGAGGCACAGGTTCTGATGATGCTTATGCAATTACTATTGCTCCGGGCGGTGATATTTACCTGGCCGGAGATTTTTCATCTGCTGCCATGACACTTGGTCCTTCGGTTATCAATAACACTGCCGGGGGTACAAACCAGGTCGCTTTTATCGCCCGCTTCGCCGGAGATGGGGTGCCGCAGTGGGCGCAGGCAAGTGGCGGGGCAGGTAATGAATATGCCGGAGGCCTCGCATCAGACAATTCAGGGAATGTGTACTTAACAGGCGGATTCAAGGATAACAGTATCAGTTTCAACGGTACAATGATAACAAATCCCAATCCAGGCAAGTCGGTACTTTATCTTGCGAAATTCGATCCGTACAACAACCTGGATTGGTACAAGGTGGCAGGCTCTTCAAATGGCGGTGAGGCCTGGGGGCATGCCGTTGCTACATCGTCCTGCGGCGCTGTATGGGTAAGCGGCGCCATGTCATTGGATGTCTTTGATAGTTTTGGCCATAAGGTTCCCAATGTCATTAATATAGATGGCCGTATGATGCCGGCACCAGGCGGCAGTTATGACCCTGTTTTTGTTGCCGGGTATACTGCTGCAGGCGTGTATATAGGTTGTACCGCGTTGCAAAGCGGTGGAGATGACCAGACAGGAATTGCATGCGATCCGTCAGGGAACATTTTTATGTGCGCCGATTATGTCGGAAAATCGCCTTTTAATATTGCCGGTGAAACATTCCCGCTTGATTCTTTATCGCCCGAAATGCTGTATGTGGCCAAATATGTGCCACCGAATTACAGTCCGCACAATCCTGCTCATTCTTACAGGGTGCTTTGCTATACTTCGGGGGTTAGCCTGGATGCACCGTCAGGATACAGGACATATATGTGGAGTGATGGCAGTACCAGTCCTTCCAGGCCCATCAGCGACACAGGTATTTATTATGTGCGGGGAGATGATACCTGTGGTATCTACATGCTGGATACTTTTATAGTAAACACCAGGTGCGATTGCAGTAAATACTTTTTTATACCCAACTCCTTTACACCAAACGGAGACGGGCAAAATGATGTGTTCTATCCGCGAAGCAGCCATGCGGAAACCAAAATAAATACATTCCGTATCTATAACAGGTGGGGAGAATTGTTATTCGAAAGGGAGCATTTTATGGCGAATGATGTTTCCAACGCATGGGACGGCACATTCCAGGGGAATCTGCCACTGCCTGATGTGTATGTTTATATTGTTGAAGCGGTATGTGATAATGAAACAGTAATTTTTAAAAAAGGAAGTGTAACGGTGATCAGGTAATTATTTGTAAACTTAGCAGCATGAAATTTTTTTATTCTCTTTTATTGTTTTTTTTCCTGCTAACCCCGGTCTGTATTTTTGCACAGGCCGATATCCACTATTCCCAGTTTTATGAAACCACCATTCTGCGCAACCCATCTCTTGCAGGTGTATTTTCCAACAATTATAAGATAGGCATATTTTACCGCAACCAATGGAGCAGCATTACTTATCCTTTTCAGACCATTCAGATCAACGGGGAGTATCGTTTATCCATAGGCAGGAATTCCAATGATTTTCTGAGCATTGGCATCCTGGGGTATAATGACCAGGCCGGTGATCTGGACCAGAAGATTACCGGTTTATATGGCGCTGTCAATTATAATAAATCCATTAACCCCGACAGGAATTCCTATCTGTCTGTTGGCTTCGCAGGGGGCTATCTTCAGTATAGCTTTGACCCATCAAAAGCCACTTTTAATAATCAATTCGTCAGTGGTATTTTTGATCCGGCTAACCCATCGCTTGAAAACCTGCCCATTCCCAAAATGACCATGTATGATATAGGCGCCGGAGCCAATTATAATTTCACATCCGGCCCTTCACAAAATGCAACTTACATGATAGGTATTTCCGGTTATCACTTTACTCAACCGGTATTTTCGTACTTCAGGAGCTTTACCTATAAACAGAATATCAGGTTGAATTTCAATGCAGGCATGGTGCGTGAGCTGAATGAAAATGTGATATTACAGGTGCACGCCAATTATGCTAACCAGGGCACTTACGACGAAGTTGTAGGAGGTGCATTGCTAGGCTGGAGAACATTCGAAGCCTTTACGGAAACCACATTCGAAATTTACGGAGGGATATTATACCGCTACAGGGATGCTATAATTCCTGTGGTGAAATTAAAGCATAAACACATGGGCATAGGCCTCAGTTACGATGTGAATAATTCATCACTGAAAAAAGCCAGTAATATGCAGGGTGGGTTTGAGCTTACAGCTTTTATCACAGGTGATTATCCGCCTGCAAAAGGCCCCTATAGAAAAACAGTATGCCCGAGGTTCTGAGCGAACTATTTATAGTAAACTGATTTCTGTAGTTATCCGTTAGCGTGTGCATTTGCGCAAAAATTATGCAAACCGTATTTAAATTTTATTTAAGTATATTTGGTCTTTACTACTTCATTTTTAAAGCCTGTAAATGAATAAATCTACGCTCCTTTCGGTTTGCCTGTTATTGGCTGTATTAAATATAAATGCCCAGATTATCAGCACATTTGCAGGGAATGGTATTGCGGCATCCACCGGTGATGGCGGCCCTGCAATTGCTGCAAGCTTTAATAATCCAAGTGGTACCTTCCGGGATGCATCGGGCAATACTTATGTGGTGGAATATACAGGAAATAAAGTAAGAAAAATAGACCTGTCGGGTACAGTCAGCACCTTTGCAGGCAATGGTGTGGGAACCTATGGCGGTGATGGCGGGCCTGCCAGTACCGCGTCTTTGCATACTCCGATAGACATAATTACCGACCATTCGGGTAATGCCTATATTGTGGATAATGTAAATCAAAGAATCAGAAAGGTAGATGCTGCAGGTATTATCACTACCTATGCCGGTAACGGCATTTTTGGGTATACAGGCGATGGCGGACCTGCTACAAATGCAAGTATAGGTGATCCGGACAGGATTGGTATGGATAGGTATGGAAACCTCTTCATCGCTGATGCCGATAATTATGTAGTAAGAAAGGTTAATACCAGCGGTATCATAACAACTGTGATAGGAATAGGAGTGCCTGCATACAGTGGCGATGGGGGACCTGCAACTGCTGCCGGTATCAGGCAACCGCTGGGTGTGGCTTTTGATATAAACGGGAATATGTACATTGCCGATGGCTACAACCATGTTGTAAGAAAAGTTACGCCTGCAGGTATCATTTCTACTTTTGCGGGTAATGGCACGAGCGGCATCAGCGGTGATGGCGGACCGGCAACTGCAGCATCAATGATGCTTCCCGGTGGTATAGCTATTGACAGCGCTTGTAATGTTTATGTAACTGACTGGAGCGGAAATAATGTGCGGAAAATATCTATCAGTTCAGGTACTATTATTACTGTTGCAGGCACAGGCGCTGCCGGTTTCAGCGGCGACGGTGGCCCGGCAACAGCCGCTATGATAAATGGCCCGGATAACCTGGGATTTGATCCGGGTATGAATGTGTATATTGCTGATTTTTACAATAACAGGGTAAGGGAAGTAGCGAATATGGGTGAATTTGGTATCTGTCCGCCTTCTACGCTGGAGGAAGAAACGATCAAAATGAAACCCAATCAATTTCTGCTTTATCCTAATCCAGGTAGTAACTATGTTGAAATTGAGAGTGGTTTAGAAGAAAAATTTGCGGCTCCGTTAAAGGTTATCAGTTCACTCGGGCAATTAGTATTTAATGAATCAGTCGCGTTTGAGCACGGAAAATACAGGCTCGGTTTATCATGTTATGCTCCGGGGAATTATTTTGTTATTATCACTGACAGCAAAGGCGTCGTTCACTCTTACAAGGTCGAACACTTAAAATGATCATTGCTGAATGTTTTAATTATTAATGAGCTCTTGTTTTTATTCTCCTATCTCCTCAATAATTCTTTTGTCAATAAGTTTTGCTACGCCGCCTCTGGGCTTTGCCGAATTTACATTGAGGGTGGTATAAACGGTTTTATTGGCTTTATTCACAAATTCAGCAGAAAAATTATAGTCCATAGAACTACGTTTTTCCACGTATAAATAGATAAGAAAGTCTGCTTCTTCTTTGCTGCCTGCAAGTTGCCAATAACCCCACTCTGCAAATTTATCAAGGGCTACTCTTAATACCGGTTTTGAGGGCGCCTCAATAAAAACCTTACTTCCTTTAGGTACAGCTTTTTGTAATTTCTGTGCCATGCCTGCCGTGGCCGCAAATACAAAGAACAGGAGGGTGAGTATATGTTTCATTGGTCAAAAATACTAAACTTACCAAATTGAAACAATGGTTAAAGTCAATCTAATAAGTCCATTTTTGATTTTCTTAGTAAACTCTGGCAGGAAAATTGCATCTATCTGTTTAAAAACCATAAATTAAATCAGTTGATCATTCAAGCATAAGTTGAGTGAGAATTGCTAAAGCCAAATTGATTGTTACTTTAGGGGTTCAGGGGTATTTAGGGTTCAGCGGTATATTAATAGGTCATTCCTCCCACCGCTATCCCTGCATGCCCGGTACATCCCTTCGCTATTGAATGACATTTCAATATTACCTGATTTATCAATTGCAATTAGTCCGCCTTCACCTCCGATCTTTACAAGTTTATCGTAAACGACCAGGTCGCAGGCATCTTTGAGTGATAGTCCTTTATATTCAATAAGGCAGGAAATATCGTAGGCAACAACACAACGTAAAAACAATTCACCGTGGCCGGTGCAGGAGACAGCGCATGTGCTGTTGTTGGCATAAGTACCCGCACCCGGTACGGGGCTGTCGCCTATGCGTCCGAATTTTTTATTGGTCATTCCGCCGGTGCTGGTAGCCGCTGCAAGATTGCCATGCCGGTCCAATGCTACTGCCCCGACAGTACCATATTTTTTTTCAGTGTGGTCAAGCTGCACAATATCTTCCTTCATTGCTTCCTGCCATTGCTGGTAACGTTGCTCAGTATAAAAGTAATCCTCGTCTGCATAGGTGATATTGTACATTTTTGCAAATTGCTCGGCTCCGGCTCCGCATAATATTACATGCCCGCTATGATCCATAACGGCCCTGGCAAGTTTTACAGGATTTTTGATATGACTAACACCACATACCGCCCCTGCTTCCAGCCCTTTACCAAACATAATGGATGCATCCATTTCATGGCTGCCTGTATTATTGAATACAGCACCCTTTCCGGCATTGAATAAAGGAAGATCTTCGAGTGCCACAACAGCTATCTCCACTGCATCAAGGCTGCTGCCTCCAGCCTCTAATATTTTGTAACCTGCCTCCAAAGCCTGTTTCAACCCGGTTTCGTACTGCACCTGTAAAGCCTGGGTCATGGTGCCGCGGAGTATTGTACCTGCACCCCCATGTATAGCTATGGAGAAATTATTGCTCATTTGGCTGCAAAGAAAAGAATAATAATTCTCATATAGAGTATTACTTTAAGAAATTAAGAATTTCGAATCATCAGAAGCAAATAAAAAAGAGTGAATGCCGGTCAAAGCATTCACTCTGTTTAGTATCTCTTATGTTTATTTATTCCAGCCACCTTCGTGCCATCTATGCCCGCGTTTTGAATGGTCCCAATGTCCTTCGTGGTATTTGTAACCCTCAGCCGGTGGTTCAGCCCACCGCCCACCGCGGGATTCATACCTGCCATCATGTTCGCGCCAATCTTCATTAATCCATACATGTCTCGGGCTTGGAGCTTCAGTGCGAATAATTACCGGATGCGGTGGCCTGATATGCACATAAATCTGACTTGAAGCAGAATAAATACTGCATGACATTGCGACACCTAATGTTAGTAACATTTTTTTCCCATTTTCCATTATACCTGGTTTATTTTTTCCGCGACCGGCGGTACAGTTGTGAATAAAATTCACATCGCAAAGTTGAGCGTAATGTATTTATGATAATTACACAACTATAGAAAAGAATTGTACAATTCACAGATGGTAAAGAAAATAGGAATCTATCAGGTATGAATGATGTAAGTTATTTCCTTAGTTGTGTAATGATCAGAATGCTCATATACATCATCTTTGCTAAGTGGAAAAAATATTCACGATAAAATATTTTAAATGAAAAATCTTGAACAATTAAAAGGCAACTGGATTGAGACAAAAGGCAAACTGAAGCAAAGATTTGCAACCCTTACGGATAATGATGTGCTGTGGGTGGAAGGAAAGCAGGATGAATTGATGGGGAGGTTGCAGATCAAACTCGGTAAAACAAAAGAAGAAATGCAAAAGATTATTTCAGAAATGTAAGATACTTTCACCTGAGAGAAACTATTCATTAAATTATCTAAAACCAATTCCAATCGTAAAGCATGCCTTTCAATTATTCATTAACTCATTAAAAATCAATTATCATGGGAAATTTACTTTATGTTATTGCTGTTATTCTTGTAATTGGCTGGGCTATTGGTTTTATAGGGTATGGAACAGGAGGCATCGTTCATATCCTTTTAGTTATAGCGCTTATTGCTATTATTCTTAGATTAATACAGGGCAGAAAAGTGCTTTAATATAATGCACGTAATCTACCATAATTAATCTGAGATTGTATGCAAGTAACAGAGTGTTATATATAGAAGATATGACGGAAGCTGAATTAAAAGTTCTGAATAAATTCTATTCTCAACTTAATCATCTGTCAGAAAGAGATGGAAATTTTGTTGCTGCCCATTCTGTTGATGAAGCTAAAAAAAATGAAGTTTTAAAGTGGTTCAATAAATGGAATGTCCCTTTTACATTTTAAAAACCAGGTGAAAAAAAATAAAATGGATTTGGTTAAGATAAAAAATAAAGGGCAAGCAAGATTATTCAGTAGTGACTATTTGGAAATTTTGACCAAAGCAAACCCTTTAGTCATCTGCTCCATGTATTTACCTGTTATAATTTTAATGTTGTACCACGGTATTGCCAATAAGGGTTTATCTGCGTGGGTTAGTATTTTACTTTTCATTTTGGGCGCTTTTTTCTGGAGTATTTTTGAGTACATGATGCACCGTTACTTATTTCACATGATGCCTGAAAGCAAGCATACCAGTAGATTAGTATATACGATGCATGCCGTTCATCATGAATATCCAAAAAGCAAAGAACGATTATTTATGCCACCTGTACCCAGCCTGCTGGTAACAAGTGTTTTATTTACTATTGGGTATGGTATAATGGGATGGAATTCATTAGCTTTTTTCCCCGGCTTTCTTTTTGGCTATCTTGTGTATGGTAGTATACACTATGCTATACATGCCTGTAGTCCTCCTGAATTTATGAAAGGCCTTTGGCGCAATCACCATTTGCATCATTACAAAACCCCTGAAAAGGGTTTTGGTGTCAGTTCTGTTCTTTGGGATGTTGTTTTTAGAACCGTTCCTGACTATAACGAATGTACTAATATAAAGAGCAGTACCGATACCAACCAAATACCAATTGCTCCTATCGCTATAAAATTAAATTCTATCTAGGTTAATAATGAACAATAATGTGTTCTAGATTTAAAATGTTTACTCTGAAAATATTGATATTGCCAATTAGCTGCTATAATCTGTGCTGACAATTGGTTGGTACTTTTTAAATCATTCGACACGTTCAAAACTATTCAACCTTTTAACTGAAGCAACACATTTATGTCCGTAAATCCACGTCTGTTCTATATAAGTCTGTCACTGTTGTTATATCCGTTTTTATCAGGGTGTAAATCTGAACCTGCTCCCCGGGACATTATAAAAATAATGAGTTATAATGTCTTAAAATATGGTGATGGTTGCCAGGGAAGTGCTATGCAATTACATGGCTACCTTAAAACAATTATTAGTTACACTGATCCTGACATACTAGGGCTTGTTAAAGTTGAGGCTATTGCATCTGCACCTGCAATGAAAGGTAAAGCCCCTAAAGGTTTTGAAGATTCAATACTAACTTATGCGCTTAATTCAACCCACATAGGCAAATATACCGTTTGTCCTTTCACTAACGCAGCAAAAGATAACAACCAGACATTATTATTTTATAACAAAAATAAGTTTGGATTTGATTCATACAGCACAATAGTAACTGATCTTACTGACATCAATATGTACAAATTATATTACCAGGACCATGAAGCACTTAGAAAACATGATACTGCCTTTTTGTACATAATACTGGTACATACAGCTTCAGGAGATGAAGCCGCAGACAGAGACCGTCAAATGGCAGAATTAATGAGCGGTTTAAGAAAACAATTTCCGACGCTGCCGGACATTTTCATAATGGGTGATTTCAATCTTAGAAAAACTAATGAACAGGGCTATCAGGTGCTTACAAATAATGCAGAGAAAAAGTATTGCTTTAAAGATCCTCCTTTTGCAATAGACAGTAAAGTATCCTACCCGGCTAATTGGGATAAACATCCGGAAAAATTTGCTGAATTCCTATCAACTTCTACTCGTTTAAATGAAAATGATCCAAATAATTGCGGGACAGGCGGAGGAGCTAAAGATTGGTATGATCATATTTTGATCTCTCCCTCTTTAGCTAACAGCTCAAATTTTTATTATTATATACCCGGCTCTTATCGCACTATTGGAAATGATGGTAACCGGATAGATAAATCTGTAAATGATAAGCCGAACCTGTCTGCCCCGACTGAAGTGTTAAATGCACTTTTTCAAATGTCAAACAAATATCCGGTAATGATCGAATTTGGAATTGGTCCGCAAAATTAAATTACTCTTTATTTTTTTAATTGAAATTGTTTTTAGTTTAACCCGGAATGTCTAGGTCATTCCTGTTATTAAACAACCATTCCTCATGCAGACAGAGTGGAGTTTTGTTCAATCAATTATTTCCTAAATGGATTTCTGAAGTCATTATATCAAAGTGTGAATGATGTAACTCTTTTACTAAGTTTTGTAACACTTATAAGTTATATAATCTTCAACTTTGTTACACTGCAAATTCAAACAATACGGCTTAATAATCAGGAAATATAATCAACAACCCTATTGTCAGAACATAATTAAGAGTTGGCACAATTTTATTTAGATATCCAATTTATGATTAACATTTACAAACGCACAATGTTCCTGCTCACAATAATAGTTTATTGTTTGCTATTCTTTATTTTACTATGCTGCAATGTAAAGCATAAAGAATTTAAAAGTCCTTCTCATTATAATTTAAATAAGCCCTACTTAATAAAACTACCTTCTGAACTTGATGAGATATCCGGGATAGCCTACTATAATAAGGATAACAGTTTGTTTGCTGAGAGTGATGATAAAGGCTGCCTGTATAAAATATTCTTAAATAAACCAACTGACATTCGGAAATGGAAATTTAGTCATAAACGGGATTACGAGGATATAGTTTTGCATGACAGTACATTTTATATCCTGAATAATAACGGAGATATAGTTTCCCTGAGATTTTTGAATGATTCGCTTGTTCAACACGAATATACTTTTCCTGATAAAGGTAAATTGGAGTTTGAATCTTTATATTACGACGAAAAATCGAAGAAACTTGTATTAATGTGTAAGGATTGTGAAATTGATAAGAACGCAACCATAGGCACTTACACATTTGATCTGCAACTATTTTTGTATAGCAATTCCTACACCATAGATGCAAAGAGTGTTGCTGAAATTACCAGCCCTGCATCTACTAAATTTAAACCTTCAGGGGCATGCATAAATCCTGTTACCGGAGAGCTGTATATTTTATCTTCTATAAATAAACTTTTGGTTGTAGCGGAAAGAAGTGGTGAAATTAAAGCTGCATATAATTTAGACCCTTCAATATTTAATCAGCCCGAAGGGATCACATTTACTGATAATGGTAACCTTTTTATATCAAATGAAGCCGGTAATTCGCAGCCGGCAACAATTTTATTTTACCAATTTATTAAAAGCAACAGTAAATGAAATGGATTGGTTTAGTAATGATAATATTATCAGTGCAAAATGTGTTTGCACAAAATAGTTTATTACCGAATGACGATAGTATTGAGCGCAGGATTGTAATAATAGGTGATGCCGGAGATCCGGGTTCAATTAAAAATGGGAAGGCCGTTGTTTTAGAAGCAATACGGAATCTTATTACTATGGATAAAAAAACCACCATACTTTTTGTGGGTGATAATTTATATGTCAATGGACTGCCTTGTGTAGGAGATGTATGTTACCAGGACGGAGCAAATGCACTCGACTCGCAGGCATACCTGGTTAAAGGCACACCTGCACATGCAATATTTATTCCCGGGAATCATGACTGGGCTAATGGCAAAAAAGAAGGATTTGATAATATTCTGAGGCAAGGTGATTTCATTAATAACATCAGTGATAATATCAGTTTTTTACCTGAAGACGGTTGTCCGGGACCGGTTGAGGTGCCTTTAGGGGATGATGTAGTACTTATTATTATGGACAGCCAATGGTGGCTCACCAGGGGCGAAAAGCAAGGTGTGGAGTCAGGTTGCCAGTTTAAAACTGATGATGAAATATTATCAGCCATTAAGGACATTCTGGATCATAACGCTCACAAACTTATCCTGTTTGCCTGTCATCACACTTTTAAAAGTACGGGAGTACATAGTGGGTATTATGGATTAAAACAACACATTTTCCCTTTTACCGATTTGAATCAGTACCTGTATATACCATTGCCTGTCATTGGGTCTATTTACCCGATCAGCAGGGGTGTTTTTGGTGGACCCCAGGATTTGAAATACCCTCTCTATGCAAATATGATCAACAGAGTTGAAGATGTGCTTAAATCCCATCCTTATGTGGTGCATCTGGCTGGTCATGAACACAATTTACAGCTTATCAGCGATAGCAACTATCATTACATCGTTAGCGGCGGTGGCTGTAAGTCGCAAAGGGTAGGGCATAATAAAACAACCAGGTATGCCGCAGCGAAACAAGGATTTGCTGTTTTGGACATTTTTAAGAATAAGGATGTGAAGGTTTCCTTTTATGAATTGACTCCGAAAACAAATAAAGTTGTAAATGCATTTAGTACCATCATCCTCAACTACGCTAAGTTTCCTGAGCTTGCAAGGGATACAGTTACTGTACATAACCTTGCTTACCTGGATAGTGCAGTGATTTCAGCAAATAGTGATTATGATAAAATTCCGGGAATCAGAAAACTGATGAGTGGAACTAATTACAGGAAGGAATGGGCAACGCCTGTAAAACTAAAAGTATTTAATATTGAAAAGGAGCATGGTGGACTTACAATTGTTGGATTGGGGGGAGGGAATCAAACAAAATCTTTGCATATGAAAGATAGCGCAGGTGTAAAATGGTCATTGCGTTCTCTTAATAAAGATCCGACAAAAGTTGTTCCAAAGAATTTCAGAAATACGTTTCTGGCCGAGGTTGTTCAGGATATGATATCATCGGCGAATCCTTATGGTGCGCTCCCGGTTCCAGTTCTTGCCGCAGCTCTGGGGCTGGTGCATTCCACTCCTAAGTATTTTGTAGTTCCTGATGATTATGCACTTGGAATTTACCGGCCTGTTTTTGCTAATACGCTGTGCATGCTTGAAGAACAAGATCCGACACTCGATGGTACTAAAGGGAAAAGCACTTTTAAAATCTTCAATAAACTAAGAGACAAAGATGATCATAAAGTAGATCAGAAAATGCTGTTAAAGGCGAGAATGCTTGATTTTCTGATTGCTGATTATGACCGCCATCACGACCAATGGAAGTGGGGAACGATTGATACAGGGAGGCAGAAAGTATATTACCCTATACCTCATGACAGGGACCAGGCCTTTTTCTATGCCAATGGTTTGATGATGAAATATATGACCTGGAGGCGCTTACCCTTTCTGAAAGGGTTTCGTTACCACATTCCAAAGGTAATGTGGCTTGGATATGTGGCTCGTTATTTTGACCGTACTTATTTGAATGAGCTCGATGCTGATCAGTGGAAACTGGTTTTACAGGAATTCAAAACAGAACTAACCGATTCTGTAATATCAGCGTCAGTAAAAATGTTGCCACCGGAAATTGCTGTAATGGATAGCAGTACTTTCTCAGCAAAACTTAAAAGCAGGAGAGACCTGATGCCGGGAAAAGGAATGGTATATTATAAATTTCTTTCAAAAAGAGTAAATATACTGGGAAGTAATAAAGATGAAATATTCAGAGTCTGTAAATCTGAAAATGGGATCAGGGTAAATGTATACTCCAGGAAAGAAAATGGAGATACGGATATGCTGATGTATTCCAGGCAGTTTGACCACCATGTAACGAAGGAGCTGAGAATGTATGGTTTTAATGGTAATGATCTTTTCCAGGTTGATGACAATGTGCATTCCAGGATCAGGTTAAGAATTGTTGGCGGGCAAGGCGTTGATACATTTAATATCAAAGGTCATATGCCAACATTTATTTACGACTTTAAAAAAGAATCAAACATTGTGCTCTCACATAATAGTACCAGGAACAGAATGTCATTGGATCCTACGGTAAATAATTATAATGAAAAGGAAGAAAACTATACTCAATGGAAATTCCCTCATCTTGAGTTAGGTTATAATCCTGAGGATGGTTTCCTGGCCGGAATCGGATTATTTATGCGTACTTATAATTTCAGAAGGTTACCTTATTCAACAGACCAGAGGTTAACCTCTCTTGTTTCAATTACCAACCAGGCCTACCAGTTAAAATATACAGGAGTATTTATTGACCTTTTTCATAAAACTGACATTGTCGCTGAAGCAGAATTTGTTAATCCGGCGCTTAATAATTTTTTTGGATTTGGCAATGAATCTAAAAAGGACCCTAATGCTGACCTTCACTTCTACAGAGTACGATTTACTGATCTTGATGGCAGCATAATGCTTAGAAAACGCTATTTCAGAAATTTATTAAGTATCGGTATTGGTCCGTCTCTTTATTATTATGCCAATAAATATCAGAATCAGACAGATCGTATTCTGGCCGATCCATCAAAAGTGGGTCTTGACTCTGCCAGTATTTATACCTCGAAAAGTTATGCCGGTGGTAAGTTGTCTGTTAATGTCAACAATGTGAATGCCGAATTGTTTCCTACACGGGGAGTAGATTGGACAACAAATTTCACTGCCATGCAAGGGTTAAATGCTAATAGTAACACCCTATTACCAAACTGGAATCTAATATGACCGTTTATGCAAGTCTTACTGATCCGGCTAAAGTTGTGGCTGTTTTAAAAATAGGTGGTGGTCATATTTTCAGCCAGCAATACGAATATTTTCAGGCATTAACATTAGGTGCAAATAATTACCTGCGTGGATACCGTAAGGACAGGTTTGCAGGATATTCACTCGCTTACACTGACCTGGAATTGAGAGTGAAAATCTGTGATGTAAAATCATACATAATGCCCGGCACATTTGGTATTGTAGGATTTAATGATCTCGGGCGGGTTTGGGTGAAGAATGAGCATTCAAATCTATGGCATGACGCTTATGGCGGCGGGCTCTACTATACACCTTTTAATATGATGATCATTTCAGCAACAACAGCATTTTCAGGAGAAGAGTTCTTATTCAATTTTACACTAGGCGCAAAAATAAACATGACTTTTTAAATTCATTAAAACCATGAGTGATAATATTTATAAGCGGGTATCAAATTATGTTACGAATCTCTTTGAGGAGCATCCAAACCCTAACCTGGTATTCCATAATATAAATCATACAAAAGATGTGGTGGAAAGGGCACAGGAGATTGCTGCACATTACCAGCTTAGTGAATCAGATACCCAGACAATATATATAGCGGCATGGTTTCATGATGTAGGCCATCTTTTTACCGATATTGAAAAACATGAAGCAAAGAGTGTTGAATTTATGCGGGATTTTATGCAAAAGGAAATGCCCGCCAATGAATTGCTGATTGAAAATATTGCATCCTGCATATTAGCCACGAAAATCCCGCATTTAGCCAGGAATCCAATGGAGGAAATTTTATGCGATGCTGACACTTACCATTTTGGAACTAAAGAATTTAAAGTCACTAACAAACAAGTGAAGAAAGAGTTTGCGCTGCGTGGATATAATTTACTACTTCGGGATTGGGAAAAAAACACGATTGAATTACTGGAAAAACATGTTTTTTTTACTTCTTATTGTAAGATATTGCTTGATCCGAGAAAGAGTAAAAATATTGAATGGCTGAAAAGAAAGGAAAAAAATGTTATTACTGATAATACCCATAAAAGTTTGTTTGGAATAGATTCAGCTAAGATTGATGGCAAAAAAGAAAATGCCAACTTATTGTCCAGGGGATTACAGACCATGTTACGTTTAACATCTTCAAATCACTTTCATCTGAGCGAGATGGCTGACCGAAAGGCGAATATTCTGATATCTGTTAATTCGATAATTATTGGTGTGATCTTATCAATACTGATTGATAAACTTTCAGAGGAACCTTATTTAACGATCCCGGTAATTATTTTTTTAGCCTCTTGCCTCACTACGATCATCATTGCTATTTTATCTACCCGGCCTAAAATTACCGAGGGAGTTTTCAGCAAGGAAGATATTCTGAATAAAAAAACGAATCTCCTGTTTTTTGGTAATTTTTACAAATCCAGTTTGGAAGAATACCAATGGGCTATGTCAACTTTAATGAAGGATAACGAGTATTTGTATAGTGTGATTGTTAAAGACATTCACCAGATTGGTGTAGTGCTTGGTCGTAAATATAAATTGATTCGTTTGGCATATACGGTTTTCATGGTGGGGTTAATAATTTCGGTTATTGCATTTTTTGTTGCGGCGTTAATCAATTTTGGGCATGCAGCTAATAATACCGTAATCACTAATTCAACAACCGCTCCACTTTAATTTTCATTCTATGAATTATAACAGGGATCTTAGTTGGCTTGAATTTAATCATCGGGTTCTTAAGGAAGCTGATTGCGAAGATGTGCCTTTGTTTGATCGCATCAAATTTCTGTCCATTTTCTCTTCAAACCTTGATGAGTTCTTTAGTATCCGTTACCCGGTGATTTTGGCTATTGCAAGACTCAAAATAAAAACACAACGTAAAATT
This sequence comes from uncultured Bacteroidota bacterium, assembly GCA_903839875.1. GTDB lineage: Bacteria > Bacteroidota > Bacteroidia > Chitinophagales > Chitinophagaceae > Nemorincola. Next base: position 1,207 of record CAIMDZ010000009.1, on the reverse strand, counting down.
GAGAACTATATTCCCGGGCATTTATTAGACCAGATACAACATCAGATTGAACTCCAGCTTGCAGAGTTTGAATACATATTTACTCAAAAGATACTGAAGCTGCTGGAATTAAACGGTATAAAATTATATTATAATGAAGCCCTGGACCAGGAACATATTTCTGAGGTCAGAGAAATTTTTCTATCCAGTGTTTTATCATTCCTGCAACCTGTTTTTCTTAAAATAAATATGCGGGGAAATATTGAGCCCGAGGCGAATAAGCTTTATATGATTATTACTTTAAAAAAGAAAGGTGAACATGAAGTGGAGCATGCGATCATAAAAGTGCCATCAGATAATCTAAAACGTTTCTTTTCTCTTACTCCGTTGAATGGTAAAAATTACGTTGTTTTTATAGATGACATAATAAGGGAAAACGCACAATTTATTTTTCCGGGATTTGAAATAGCAGGTATCTATAGTATAAAGTTTAACCGTAATGCCGACCTGGATTATGAAGGTGATTACAGTGGTAATATGTTGGAGAAAATAGAAAAACAATTAGTTAAACGTGCACATGGGCATACCTCGCGATTTTTGTTTGAGTCGGTAATGCCCCGTAATGTTCAATTATATGTTGCTTCATTTTTTGGTATAGACCAGGAGGAAACTTTCTCAGATGGCAGGTATCATAACCTTTCCGACCTTTCTTCATTTCCGCATTTCGATAAAAATATTAATTACAGTGAACGGAAACCATTATATCTAAGCGCACTTTCAGATGGAGGAGAAATTTTTAAGGCTATAGAGAAGAAGGATATACTACTTCACTTCCCTTATCATTCCTACAATCCTATTTTATCATTTTTTAACCAGGCTGCTATTGACCCGTACGTTAGGGAAATTTATATAACACTATACCGGGTAGCAGCTGATTCCCTAATTGCGAATGCTTTGATAAGCGCGGCAAAAAATGGTAAAAAAGTAATCGTCTTTATTGAACTGAAAGCAAGATTTGATGAAGCGAACAACATTGTATGGAGCCGGAAAATGAAAAAGGCCGGAATTCAGATTATTTATAGTCTTCAAAATATTAAAGTGCATACCAAAATCGCACTTGTTATTAAGGTGACCGGTGGGAAGAAGACCATTTATTCTCTTATAAGCACCGGAAATTTTAATGAGGTCACCGCGCGTTTTTATACTGACCACACTTTACTGACAACAG
>CAIMDZ010000008.1 GCA_903839875.1 uncultured Bacteroidota bacterium | reverse complement strand
GTCATACCCGCAATAAAAAAAAATTACGGGATATATTCTCTTTTTCCCTGTTTGTCGGGGGGCATGCCCCCCGACAAACAGGGAAAGTTCTACATTCCTTGTTGCCAATTTCTCTGCATTCCTTGTTGCCAATTTCTCTGCATTCCTTGTTGCCAATTTCTCTGCATTCCTTGTTGCCAATTTCTCTGCATTCCTTGTTACGAATTTCTCTGTAGTCTTATTTACCGATTACAACATCATATAAATCGGCTTTGGTTGACCAAAATCTGATCTGCGTTTTAATTCGCTCCGCAAATTTGAATTTACCGGCTTGTAAAATGTTTGATTGTACCAGCTGTTTTTCGAAATCTTCGGCAGTAGATGCACGCAACGACCACTGACTGGTATGTCTTTGAAAAATAAAATCGATTTCTTCAAGGGTGAAAACTTTCTGCGGCGATTTATTGAAGTATCCTCTGACTGATTCCGGAGCTTTTTGAAATCTTGAAATTGCCATTTACTGCTGGCTTAGGGTATTCATTTTAGATACTGGATTGTAGCTTTTATCGTCTCTACAAAAATATTTGTCACATAAAAACATTAAGTACTTAGAAAGTATATATACTTTCTAAGTACTAATCAATAGTACATTTAGCACATTTCCATATTTATTTATTTAAAACACTAGCTTTGTCCCATATTTGATGTAAATTTGGGACAAAATAGAATTATGATACTCGATAAATCTATTGAAAATAGGGTCTTTCAGCGGATTGAGTCCAGTAAAATTGGGAAAATATATAATTCAAATGATTTTTATAATATTTACCCGGAAGAGTCAGTGAGAAAGGCTTTTCAGCGGCTGGAAAAGCAGGGGAAAATGGTGAGACTCGGAAGAGGGCTTTATCTGTTTCCCCGGCACGATCCCCGTCTTGGTGTTATTTATCCATCGATAGCGGAAATTGCAACGCAAATATCCCGCAAAGAGAAACTTCGCATCATACCAACAGGTCAGCAGGCGTTATTGCAACTAGGATTATCTATCCAGGTGCCTATGAAATCCATTTACCTGACCGATGGAGGCCCAAGGAATATTAAAATAGGCAACAGGACACTTGTATTTAAACCTACGACCCCGAAGATGCTGTCCTTAAAAGGAAAGATAAGCGGACTAATGATACAGGCACTTAAAACGTTGGGAAAAGAAGCGATCACAAAGGATATTGAAAATAAATTAGCGGCGCTGCTTGCTACCGAGAACCCTTTTATTGCAGAGGCTGATGCAATGCTGGCCCCTGCGTGGATACGTGCAATTATGATTAAGCTCATTAAAACCAAGTAACAAAAGCATGGAAGCCTGGTTTAAATTACCAAAGAATCAGAAACAAGCAATAATTACAAATGTCGCCAACCGGAAAGGCTTTAATGAGCAGGTGGTTGAAAAGACATTTGGGTTACACTTGCACTGGAGGCTTTATTCAGTCTTCCGGATATCGGCAGCCGCCTGGTATTCAAGGGCGGCACATCTCTAAGCAAAGGGTACAACCTCATCGACAGATTTTCTGAAGATATTGATTTTGCAATAGACCGGAAATACCTCGGATTCGATAAAGAAAATCTTACTAAGAGCCTGATAGCAAAGTTGCGTAAAGAATCATCTGCTTTTGCAAAAGAAACATTGGCGCCGAAATTATCTGTTCGCCTTCTGGAGATGGGCACTCCGGCAGAAGAATTCAATGTTGTATGCAATACAAATGCTCAACCGGATACAGATCCGTTGCCTATACATATCGAGTTCAAGCCGGTAGCTGGTGCATCTGCATATCTTGCAGATAAAGTAATCTTAGAAGTTGGTGCACGATCGTTAATGGAACCTGCAGAAAGCAGGCTCATCCAATCCTTTGTGGCAGACATATATGAAGATGAAGATTTTGCAGGCAAGCCATTTGAAGTATCTACGGTGCTCCCGGCACGTACATTTCTCGAAAAGATATTTCTGATTCATGAGCAGTTCCTGTCAAATGAACAGGCTCCGTTGCGCAACCGGATGTCCAGACATTTGTATGATATTGAAAAGCTGATGGACACCGGGCATGCTGCCAATGCGCTTAATGACGAACAACTGTTCGGGCATATAGTTGCGCATCGTAAAGAATTTACCCCGATCAGAGGGATAACTTATGACAAGCATATTCCTTCCGCAATAAATATTCTGCCACCACCGGAAGTCATAGCGCTTTGGGAAAAGGATTATTCTGAATTTATTGAGCACATGGTAGTTGGTAAGAGATTAAAGTTTGATGAGCTGATTACGAGGATTAGTCAACTTCAGGAACAAATAAGGAAAGTCAATTGGTTGGCAGCACATCCCGATTATTTATGGGGTAATAATGGGGGTGACCAAAAAATTACAACAATATGGTTTTCGACAAATGACAAATCTATATTACCTCAAAAAAGTGAAAATAGCCTGTCCCGATTTTTATCTGATTTTTATCGGGAGGGCATGATTGTGGATAACGCTATAGATTGTAAAAATGAAATGCCTTCAATTAACTACGGCCTACCTCTTTATCAGTATCGTACCCGTAAAGTTCTCTCTCCCGTTGATGGAATTGGGTTGGTTTAGTTTTACCAGGTAATAATAAGTGCCGTCGGGCAGCAGGCCATTCCTGCCGTTGCCGCCCCAGTCGTTGTTGTAGTTGGCGTGTTCATAAACAAGGTCGCCCCATTTATCGAAGACCTGTACTTTGTTTGCCGGGTAATTCTGAATGCCTTCTATAACCCAGGTATCGTTGATGCCGTCGCCATTGGGGGTTATTACATCGTGAATCACAATGCCTGAGCAAGTATCGGTTACATCAATTGACAGTTTTTTTATGCAGCCGTTCTTATCAGTTACAGAAAGGCTGTAGCTACCGGAATCCAGTCCTGTGGCCTCATTGCCGGTAGCATTATTTGACCACAAATAGCTATATGGCGATGTACCTCCGGTTACCGCAACACTGATACTGCCAATACCGGAATGGCATCTGTCTTTTTTCACATCGGCGGTAACCTGCATGGAGTCGGGCTCTGTAATATTAAAGGTATTGGTTGTGGTGCAATTCGTTGTGGTTTCTGTAACAGTGACCAAATAGCTACCCGGTGCAAGGCCGGCAATGGAATCAGTAGTAGCGTTGGTAGACCACAGATATTGGAATGGCGGACTGCCACCACTAACGGTAACCGAAATAGTTCCGTTTTGCTCGCCGTAACATTTTACCGCTGATACAATGCCGTTAATAATTAAAGTACTTGATTTTACGGTTAGCGGAAACCGCGTATAACCCATACAACCAAAGCCATTCGGGCCAACAGTATAGGTAATGATGGTCGTGCCTAGGGCAAGACTATTTACCATGCCTGACAGGGAGCCGATGGTTGCAATAGCGGGTGAAGAGGAACTCCAGGTACCTCCGGGTACGGGGTCAGTTAATTTAAAGGAGGCGCCAATACAAACGGGGTTTGGACCTGTGATTGTGCCGGCATTAGGCGCAGGGTTTACCGTTACCTGTATGGTGGTGGTACAGCCGAGGTCCATGTGGTAAGTAATAGTAGCTATGCCTGCAGATAAACCTGCAACGATACCGGAATCCCATAAATTGGAACCTAGATAGGCTATGCCGCTTCCACCGGACCACATACCACCCCACACTGAATCTCGGAGCATAGTGGTGTCGCCTACACAAACGGATAATTTGCCAGTGATAGGTGGTAAGGGCGGAGCAACCCAAAAAGGTAAAAAGGCGGTATCAGATCCGCAGGAATTGCTGACGATATACAACACCGTATCGGGCCCTGACGAGACTGCGGTAAGGGTGCTCCCTGAAAGAACAACATGGCTATTGCTTAGCGCCCAGATACCTCCGGCAGTGGTATCCCAGACATGCCTTGTATCACCGATACAAAATGCATTTGCACCATCATTTTGTATTGTTCCTGCATTTGGCAAACCATTGACGGTAATTGTTTTGGTGACAAAACATCCATTTAATGAGTAGGTAATGATGGCAATGCCTGCTGCATGACCAGTGACCAGGCCGGAAGCAGAACCAATAGTGGCAGCAAAAGTATTGCTGCTGCTCCAGGCACCACCGGGGGAGGCATCAGTTAATGCAATAGTTGCGCCTATGCAAAAGCTGGCAGGGCCGGAGATTGCCGCCGGAGACTGGTTGACTGTAATAGTTTTGACCGCAAAAGCAGAGCCACATGCATTTATCAGTGTATAAGTGATGGTTGCAGTTCCGGCAGATATACCTGTAACAATTCCACCTGAAACAGTGGCATGGGTATTGCTGCTGGTCCATACGCCTATGCCGCCACCTGCAGTATCAGTGAGTGTGATCGTCGCACCGGCACAAACAGATGAAGGGCCGGTTATTGATCCTGCATTTGGTAACGAATTAATAGTAACATAGATGGTAATAGTATCAGCCGCAAGGCCATCGGATACTTTTACTTTAAAAGCATCGGCACCGCTGTAACCTGTGGTGGGTGTATAAGTCAGACCAGTTGGTGTAAGTGTACCGCCAGTGGAAAGCGTACTATAGGTAACAACGGCAGTACCATGTAAAGGCGCTGATAATAAACTCCATGTTTCGGTTTGGCCAATATCAGGGTCTGCTACTGCGAGTAATGAATTGATGGGTGTAGCCGCCGCATTTTCGCAAACGGTTAAAGCCTGAGATACACCGCCTGTGAATGAAGGGGGGGTGTTATTACCCGAAATTATCCTGATCCGGTTGTTGTGGGTATCACATAAATATACAACGCCGGCGCTGTTCACATATACACCACTAGGATTGTTTACTGCAGCCAATGTGGAAATACCACCATCTCCGCTAAAGCCTGCAAAGCCTAAACCTGTAATGGTATTGATAATGCCCGCTGTATTGATCTTACGTATTCGATGATCTGAAAAATCCGTTATGTAAATGTTGTTACTCACATCCGTAGCTATTCCCCAGGGATTATTTAATTGTGCAGCCGAAGCCGGGCCGCCATCACCGCTAAAACCTGCAGTGCTTCCTGCTATTGTAGTGATAATTCCGGAAGGATTTACTTTTCGAATTCGGTGATTTGAATAGTCTGTGATGTACATATTACCCGACCCGTCGAAGGCCATTCCACAAGGAAGATTCATCTGGGCAGCGGTGGCAGGCCCACCGTCACCGCTAAAACCTCCGCTGGTACCGGCAAATGTGGTAATAATACCACTCGAATTAACCACACGCACACGGTAATTGAATTGATCGGCGATGTAAACATTACCGCTGGCATCTGCTATGACTGCCGTAGGCAGGTAAAGCCGTGCTGCCGTGGCGGCTCCGCCATCGCCGCTAAATCCTGATGTCCCGCTTCCTGCAAACGTAGAAATGATGCCGGTGGTGTTAATTTTTCTTACCCGTTGGTTTACCTGGTCAGCAATATACATATTGCCGGCGGGATCAAAGCAAATACCAACTGGTCCGTTCAGACTTGCAGCGGTCGCGGGACCACCGTCCCCGCCAAAACCGCTGGAAGAAGAACCAGCGATAGTTGTTATGACCCCTGAAGTATTGATTTCCCGGATGCGGTTATTTGATGCGTCGGCAATATAAATATTGCCAGCTCCATCGCCTGTTACACTATAAGGATAATATAAAGCAGCCGCTGTTGCCGGTCCGCCATCGCCCGAGAATCCCATGGCTCCTGTTCCGGAAATTGTACTAATAATTTGCGCTCTTGCCGGGAGGGCAAAAAGCTGGATACATACAACACCAAGTACCAGGTATAGGTTTTTCATAAAACAGGTATTATACCATAAATATACGTAATGTTTTATCGTTTTATCAAAAAAATCCTTTAAAATGTTCTTTGAGGTTGATTTTATAAGTAATTCCGTGCTGGAAATACATGCCCACAATAACGGATCTGTATTTCCCGTTTGTCGCAAAACGAAAGTATCATTGAATAAAAGAACCTACCGATGTTTTGCCATAATGCTCCTCTTCTGCTCATGCGGAGGTAACTCTATATTTACGCCATCACGCAGTGAACAATACAAAACCTTTGACCTCTCTACAATTGGTGGCACCTATGTCACCAGTCCGTCTGGCTACCACACCCGATTCAGGCTGGCTATAACCAATGACAGCATGGTAACAGGCTGGGTGCTGCAATATGGCAGGAAGATACCCGTGCGTGGTACTATGACCAATACGAAGGACCTGAGTTTTTACTTTCATTTGCGTGAGCAGGGGAACTATAATGACACAGCTCTTGCCCCTGCTTATGATTTCATGATTTATGCATACAACCAGGATTATGAAGGTAATAATTACCTGCTTTATGGCGATAAAATATTTCTGAAACAAGGTAAACCAGTGCACGAAAGCTTTTTCATGATGAAGGCCTGGGGCAGCCCCACCGATTACACGTCCAAGGATTTGAATTTTGATGAATTGTGGGTAGACAGTATTGGCGAGTTGTCTTTCAACCATATTTGTGATTGGAGCGATCTGCAATTTGCGGGCTGTGATGCTGGTGTTTATATACAGTACCCGGCAGAGGAAGAAGACACCGTTGGGTGGCAACCACATATCAAAGGGTATGGTCCTACAGTTGCTGCCGGAGATGAGCGAACAATTAACTGGTACATGAACAACCCATTTGCAAAAGATACTGCCGGTGTGCAGCACGAAGGCATACGCGTTGTTGGTACCAGCACATTCAAAAAGATATTCGTCAGCAAAAAAGATACTTCGTACTACATTATGCAAGGCGAAAACCGTACATTTTATTTGATTCAGTCTGCGCACCTCGTTGACTCGATTTAGTGAACAGCGGCCTCACCCCTCGAGCTGCGCTCCTTCACTTGCGTTCACTCCGAGGGAGAGGGAGATGTTACGTAGGCGGGAGATTTCCTGTGCGAGTGTCGCCGAAAAAAAAGGAAAGTCCCCGTAAAGGAGACTTTCCGATATAAACCCTCAAAATGTAAATCAATAGATCAATGCACCGAATGCTACCAACTTGGTATGGATAGCAGCACGGTTAAGTGCGAGGTCAGTTTTGAGCGCCCAAACTTCCTGGTAGGCGCTGGTCTGGTTGTTGAGTATTAATACGTGGGCATCCTTATCTGCCGGTGATGTAGCGCTGTAAATGCTTTGTTTGGACACCGCCAGCACGCTCAGCATCATGTTGTGCACTTCCGTCCAGGTGGCGTTGGCAGCAGTCATATTACTGGCACCAATGTAGGTATCCATCAGATTTATCCTGGCGGTAAATGTTGCCAGCGTAACAGGCGGGGTACTTTGTGCAGTGGCATGCTGAATAGAAGTGACAGAACAGGTAGCAGACAGAAAAAAGCATGCTAATAGAATCTTTTTCATTGTTTTATTTTTTTTAAAGTTATACAAATTTAGTGTAAAAATTCCTTATTCACTATCATAGACAGATGCACCCCCCCCATATAGTTGGGTTTTATACCGTAAAGATGGAGAAATAATTATTTTTCCCAGTCCCAATGTATCCCATTTTTTATCAACTGAAGCAATGGTAACATCATCCGCAACGATAATATTGGGCCACGGACGATCAAAGTTATCTAATTTTTTCGATTTACGTGTACCATCCAGGCCCAGGATGTTTCCACTTGTTCCTCCGTAAAAATGGTCTCGTTTGGGGTCCAGGTTGTTGCAGAAACGCCAGAGCACATCTGCTATATCATCAGCATTTACAGTGCGTTCTACATAGCATATTAACTTAATGTTATTGAGCGCATCAATTTTACAGAGGCTTTCATGCAGTTCCCTGACGTGGTTTGGATGGTCTTTTTTGATGGCTACGAACAAAACGGGGATACCCCATTGCAGCAGTTTTTCATTAATACCTGCAATTTCGGGGTGGAGGGAATTGATCTCTTTTACAGAAAAACCGGTGTTTAATTTAAAAGGAATTAAAGGGGAAGAAATTTCTTCTTCCTGCTTTTTTGTACCGTCTATACACATTTTGCCGCCAAATCCAAGTTTGGAGCAGCTGTGATCGAGCACATCCATTGGGCCCTGACTGAAATAAATGTCGGTGGCAGGGTTGAGATTATTGAACACATAACGTGCAAGATTCAGGTAATCATCAATTTTAATACCGCTTGCCGCAACACCATCTGAAAGTACCAGTATTTTGTTGAACATCATTTGCCCGGCGCCCCACATGGCATTCCTTACCTTCTGGCCCTGGCCCGCATATTCCTTATTGATTGTGGCGATAACGAGGTTATGAAACACACCTTCTACCGGCATATTCATATCAGCTATCTCAGGTACCATCATCATTTTAATGGGGGTGAGGAAAATGCGCTCGGTGGCCTTGCCTATCCATGCATCTTCCTGCGGCGGTATGCCTACAATAGTGGCAGGATAAACAGCATCCTTTCGGTGGGTAATTGCAGTTACGTGAAACCTGGGATAAAAATCAGGCAGGGAGTAGTAGCCGGTATGGTCGCCGAACGGGCCTTCCCATATGAGGTCTTCGTTTATGTCGATGTACCCCTCTATTATGATGTCGGCATCTGAAGGTACTTCAATATCTGGCTGGGTGAGGCAGCGCACTAGTTCCACTTTCTTTTTGCGTAGAAAGCCCGCCAGCATGTATTCATCCACATTCTCGGGCAATGGCGCTGTTGCTGAGTAGGTATAAATAGGATCGCCACCCAGGGCTACTGCTACGGGCATGCGTTTACCTAACCTCTTATATTCATTAAAATGCCGCGCTGAAACTTTGTGCTTGTGCCAGTGCATGGCAGTCATATCACTGCTGAACACCTGCATGCGGTACATGCCTATATTGCGGATGCCGTTATTGGGGTCCTTGGTATGAATAGCGGGCAACGTGATGAACCTGCCGCCGTCCTGCGGCCAGCATTTGAGTATGGGTAGCTTGCCAAGGTCGGGTTTATCCATTACCACTTCCTGGCAGGTGCCGCGGCCACTGATCACCTTGGGCATGTAGGATGCAAACTTGCTGAGTTCGGGTAACATGGCGAGCTTGCCCAAAATGCCGGTTTTAGGGGTACCCATTTTTTTGAGCAGGCCTTCTATGTCGTGCATCACATCATCGAGCTCCTCAACGCCGAGGGCCATGCACATACGTTTTTCATTGCCCATCGAGTTGATGAGCAGGGGAAAATCAGTGCCTGTATTTTCAAAAAGCAAGGCTTTATTACGGTCCGGGGTTTTAGATACCCGGTCGGCTATTTCGGCTATTTCGAGCACGGGGTCTACGAAAGTTTTTATTCGCACCAGTTCCCCGGCTTTTTCCAGCGTGTCAATAAAAGCATGTAGTGATTTGTATGCCATGAGGCAAAGGTAGGTTGACTAGTTGATAAGTTGACTGGTTGATTGGTTGGTAAGTGGATGTGGCAGGTTAAAATACCTTCAGGTTGATGTAATGCATTTCGGTGCCGTAGGTGGGGCTGGTGACGGTGATTTTTATGGGATAGGTGCCGGGGGAAACATTACCCACGTAAATGCCGGGATACCAGGTGTAGCTTAGCCCGAACTTAAAAGAGGTAGGGGACATAGAAATAGCAGAGGGAACGCCTGTGATGGTGCAGTTTATATCTTCTCCCGCGGGCACACCTTTAGTAAGCTGGAACAGGATACGGATGCCAATAGGCGTTGCATTAGACGGGAGGTAAATGGAGCATACACTGTCGCGGATATTGCCGGTGATGGTGCTTAAATACTGATCCTGTTTCAGCAGAATGTCGAACTCTGGTTTAGTATGGTTTTCATGATCGTGGGAGACTTTGTAACATGAGGCTAACGACCACAAGGCTAAAAGGGATATTAAGGGAGCTGATATTTTCAGGAAGTGCTTCATAATTTCTCATCTTTGTAAAATCTGCAATAGAGCCCAACACATACAAAGCCCTTATAGCCGGCGCCCAACTGGATGAAGCCTCCGAACTGCCCGCCGGTGCGGAACCCGATGGGGGACACATAAACATTCCAGGCCGATCTATTTTCTACCGCCTGCGGGCTTTTGTCCATGTAGTTCGTTCCATTCTGGTAATTGAACACGTTGTAATAATTTGCGCTGTCGTGTGTATGCAATTCGCTCACATAAGCATAAGCCAGGCCGAAGTTGCAGTAAAAGTGCCGGGAATATTCGAACGAGAATTCCGATCCCAGGGTGAATACTCTTCGCTTGAAGGTACCCCAGTTATCTGCTCCCCATTGGCCGGTTTCATTTTCGAAAGTGAAACTAAAAGCAAGGGATGCTCTTTTTCGAACATAATGCCTGCCGCTGATAAATAGTGCACCGGAATAATATTTATCCTTGTACATAGAAGTGGTGGGCAGGTCAAATAGTTGCCAGGTGGGTACTCCGCCATAGCCAATCATGACCTCATAGGACGGATCTCTTTCAAAATGAAATTGTGCCTCCGCCCGCACTGAAACAATAAGGATAAGTAAACAATAGAACAGATGTTTCATAAAGCAAGAGATAAAAATAGCACTTTACTTTCATGGCAAATGCCGTGCCAGTTTTTCCAGCGGGCCCTATCGTGCAAATTTTAGTCGCGCTGGATTATTAACGAGGGCTTCATCCTTGCTGCGATATTTTTTCCAAGCCGCATAAATGGTAATTCTACCAGGTAGTGCAACACCGTTGCCACGAGGAAAATGCCTGCAGTGCATAACAGCGTTATTCCGATCAACGCAAGCCTGTGGTGCGGGCCATCAATATATTGCTCTACATACAGGTAAATAGTATTGATGACGACCACGTGTACCAGGTATATACCGTAAGAGATCTTGCCGATGAAGACCAGCAGCCGGTTTTCAAGAAACCGTTGGACGCTTTTACTGTGCAGGATGGCGACCAGGAAAACAAAACAGCTCAACCCGGTGAAGGTAAAAAAATCAATCTTGAGGAAATCCGCCCACCAATCGAAGCGGGGGCCGAAGGCATGGATGCCGTTGATCTGGCGGATGGAAAACAGGATGATGGCTCCGGTCAGCAGCGGGTAACGGTAGCGATACCACTTTGTTTCTTTGAATGAACCGGCGGCGATGGCTTCGTAATTGCAGCTGGCCACGATGCCAAACAGGAAAAGATAGCTGAACAACAGGTTGTTGCCAACAATAACGGTGACCAGGATGAGCCATGGCCCAAGCTTTTTGTTCTTCAGCGCCATTGCAATGAAAAACGGCATGAGGAAGGAGCCAAGCATTTCGAGCGTTAGCGTCCACCCGGGATAGTAGAATTTGTTGTGAAAACGGAACAGAATTGCTTCTTCCCAGAATTCGTATTTGTTGTTGATGAACAGGTCCTTCGCGGTCTGGAGGCTCATTTCATTGCGGTAGGCATAGAGTACGCTCCACAAAACAATGATAAAGTAAGCCGGGAAGAGCCTGAATATGCGGGTGAGGTAGAACTTCTTGAGATCAAGGGGCTTGCCGAGGACAATATATTTGTAAGAAAGTACAAAGCCGCTGAGCACAAAGAAAAATGAGACCGCATCATTGCCGTTGAACACGAGGAAAAACCAGCGAACGTTCATTTTGGCCTGGAAATTCTTTGCGATAAAATGACTGGCAAATACCATCATGGCAGCAATGCCCCGGGCGGAATCAAGATATTTAAAATGCTTGTCGGTATTAACAGCGGGGATTGCAGGCATACGAAAAAAATACTCAATAATGTGCGCTCATTTGCCTATAAACCCCGACCCTAAGGGAGATGTTACCTGCCTAACGGGAATTGCGGAATAATTTAACAGTGCAAACGGCGTAAAAAAATAAAAGTATACAATTTCTGAAAACTTCACGCCTTATTCTTAGGCGTATGACAAATTGCACTCTTCTACTTAGCCCCGGCCATTAGAGCAATCCGTCAAATACCCATTACTTCACATTCACTATTCCCGCCTTTATGGCATACATGGCGAGACCGGTGCGGGATGTGATATTTAGTTTTTTAAACAGGTCTTCCCGGTAGCCGTCAATGGTGCGGGGGCTGAGGCACATTACCTCGGCAATTTCCTTATAGGTTTGTTCAGTGCATGCATGCCGCAGAAAATCAATTTCCCGGTCATTGAGCTCAATGTTCATTTTACCACTGGGGTCGTGGAGAATATTCAGCATGCGGCCTGTTACCAGTTCGGAGTGGTAGAAGCCATCTTTTACTACACGGTTAATGGCTACCCGCAGGTCTTCGGGGTCTGAATCTTTCAGCACATAGCCATTGGCGCCACTGCGCAGCATTTTTATAATATTAAGCTCGGTATTGTACATGGATAGCGCCAGTATCTTGATATCCGGCCAGCGCTTTCTTATCTCAGCGGCAGTTTCATAGCCGTTCATCTCCGGCATGTTAATATCTATGATACACACGTCTGGCAGGGTGGCGGCAGCAGCTAATTTAGCAATTAATTCCTTACCATTTGGCGCTTCGGCAATTACTGCCATGTTTTCAAATTTTGAAATAATCTCTGTCACTCCTTTGCGGAGTATTGTGTGGTCGTCGGCAATTGCTATGTTTATCATAAACCCCAAACCCCTAAAGGGGTTTCCCCATGTTTTGTACTGTGTTTAAAAATAGTCAAATAAGAATTAGTTGTTCAAAGTTTCTCCCAATGCTAAATAGCAGGTTCACCGGAACTAAGTCCCGATTTTTAGGGAAGGCTCAGGGGCTTAATCTCCAATTTAATCGTTGTCCCTTTATCTTTTTCTGATGTTACATCTATTTTCCCTTTCAGCAGGTCGGTGCGGACGTGCATGTTGTTGAGGCCAATGCCGCCATTGTGGTGTTCGTTTACGTCAAAACCTTTACCGTTATCTACGATTGTTACGCATAGCTTGTCGGGGTGATAATCGAGGGACACATCTATGACACTGGCTGAGGCATGTTTTACTGCATTACCCACGGCCTCCTGTATGATGCGGAACACCATCAGCTCCCTTTCATCGTCAATCTCGTATTCCTCTCCGCTTCTGTGCAGGTTGCATTTTACCTCCTTTGCCGAGCGCACATAGTCCAGGTCTTTTTCTATGGCATTGGCAAGGCCGGCATTACTTATATAGGCGCTGTTGAGTGTATGGCTGATGTTGCGCAGGTCGTTGATGGCCTTGCCCAGGAGTTCGGTGCAGTCGGTTGCCTTGGTCACCACCTCTTGTTCCTTGCTGCTGCTCTTTATGTTGTAAAGCTGCATCTTCACAATACTTAGCAACTGCCCCACATTGTCATGTATCTCCTCGCTGAAGTACTTAAACGACTGCTCCTGCACCTCAAGTTTAGATTGTAATAGCTGATTCTGATAAGTACTTTCCATTTGTTGTTTTTCAAGAAGGTGCTGGTAACGTTTTTTTTTATGGACGATAAGGAAAATGACGATAAAAAATGTAAAGAACATTAATAGTACAGTTCCTAAAATGAATATTATGATTGAATAATTAATCTGCATATTTAATCATTTTAGGGTAATAATAAAAGATTGTTCCAATGCCAAAATAAACAAATGCATTTATAGAGATTTGTATGTATTGCATGAGGTCAACATATTCCTTTGCATTGGTATAAATTAACTTTATGTAAGCCCAGAAAAAAAACGTTCCGCTCCACATAAACAGTAAGAAAGACCAAAACCAAAAGTCAGGATTAATAATTGGATTTTTTACATTGTCATCTAACAAAATACAGTATAAAGAATGTAAACTAAATATTATCACTACAAAAGATTCCAATATAAACATATTAGAATTTAGACTCTTCATCGGTTGAAAAAACCAAGTGTTAAGGATTTCAAGGGCTAATGGTGTGATAATTGAAATAGAAATAAAAAAAAACTCATGCTTTAATTTAATTGTTTTAATATAATATATAGTAATGAGTGTAATGTCTAAAAAACATAAAAAATGATAAACGGGGGCTTTAATATTAAATAATATAACTAAAACTTCCCTTGCCAACTCTGCCAATAATGATAAAAGAATTGAACAATATAAAATTTTTGACTTTAGATCAAAATGTTTATAACTTATAAACCCACAAATTGAGCATAAAAATAGAATAGTTAAATATAAATAATATAATTTATGAGTTGTCATTTATCATTTGAAATTTGATCTATTGGACCATCAATATTATCATCATGTTTTACACCACAATATGGACAAGGTTCTGCTGCTTCAAATACATAATTAGTGTTACCATCATCCGTATAATATATATGAGTTCCATCATTATTTAAACCAACCATCACAATTGTTGGATTTGTTGGAACACCATTTACATATGCTAAATAAATCTGTAAATACGGTACTGTTCCAATAGTTGGTAATTGAGAATTACTGTTAGTCAAAAAATCATATAACCTACTTGAATTTATTACAAAAGAAAAAATATTGTCTCCATAATGCTGGTTTTGATATGTAGTAATCCATGATTTAGCGATACTATTTGTAATCGTAGAGGTTAATAAAGGCAATTTTATTGCCGGGTAATTATATTTTTGTTTATCAATAAGCGGATCATAAGAAACGACCCCTGACAAGTCAGATGATGTTAGATTTCCAAATACATAATCACTTGGTATGTGTTGGTAATTGCAAGTTGCATCAATGGTATATTTGTTTGTACCAAGAAAGGCTAAATCTAAACTTTTAGTATTTGCATTCTGGCAAAAATAAAAATGTAGAAACTGAGGATTATTAGTATTGAGATATGTTATCAAGTCATCCGTCTTAATAATATAATAAGTTGGATAACTTAAACCATTTGTAAATACATAACTTGTAATCCAATCCTTTATACTACTAGGTAATGTTTTCGAATCTCCTACCGTTGAGTGTTTCCAGAATTTTCTTGATTTCATAAATTTTTTCTGTAATGGACAACTATCACATGAAGTAGAATTGTCTTTATACAAACTATTGCTTTTCGAATTCTTATTGCCTCCTTCATCGCAAGAGAATAATGAAATGGTAGCAAATAAAAAAAGTATCTTTTTCATAACAGTGTGATTTTTTAAAGATGAAATTAATAATTGTTTTTGGTTTCTAATAATGTATTGTAGTTTGATTATGTAAATGTAAAACGTAACCCGCCTCCTGCATACCGTATTTTTCCCCTTTTTTCGCCCCAAACCCCTAAAGGGGCTTTCTCATGTTATGTAACATCTCTCCAAAGGGTGTTTTCACCTGTCTCAGGGGGTGGTAAACTGCTCCATTTCTATGTATCATTTACGCACTTCTTTAAAGGTGTTTGTTACACCTTTCCAAGGGTAGTAAACCGCACTGCTGAGACGGGTATAATACTACCCTGAAACCCGCTATAATACGGGCTGAAAGCGCTCATTCCTGAAGGATTTTTGTGTCAGAAAATCAAACAAATTTCTCACACAAAAATCGAATTTTATGAAACGCATTTTTACCATCCGCATCAATGTAAGAATAAACACTTCCTTCTTTGTAAAAGGCTGTATACTCTCCATTTTTTGCATCATGCTTCCGGGCTGTGTCAATAATATGAATGGCAGTGAAAACCTTCCCGCACCACAAAGTATCCAAAATGAAACAAATATGCTGAAAGTAAATAACCCATCTGCAAACAGTGGCGAAACCACTCAGCCGAAAACTGCAGGATCAAGGGAAGAATCTTCAGATGGTAAAAACACTACAGGTTCCATGAAATCACAGGGTTTTAACCGTTTTCCTGAAAAAAATATACCATTAACTCCAAATCCCGCAAAAGAAGCAGACCAGGATCCACAATATCATGACATCCAGGACGAAGAACATGTGATCTGCATAAAATTCCCTGCCATGATGAGAATTGCTATCATGATGTTTTTTGCAGTAGTAATGGTATTACAGATTATACCTGCTGTCTGAAAAAATACCGTTGGAAATAATCAGTAAATGAATTCATCCGGTCTAATTGTTTTTGCCGGTCAGGATTTGACTTCGTTCAAAAAGTTGTCAAATCTTGCTGATTTATATTCAACTTCTTGCTATAATGTCATTTAAGCCCGCCGAAAGGCATATTCCATCACATTTTCACATTTTAAACCCGATTTCCTCTATTTTTGCACCATGACAGATTTACGGCCCGGTGGTTTTCAGCAATTACCTTTAATAGTTAAAAACCTGATCATTATTAATGTATTGATGGTTTTGCTGCAATTTACACTCGTCAAAACAGCCCACATTGATCTTAGTGAAATTTTAGGCCTTCATTATTGGGCTTCACCACTCTTCAGGTGGTGGCAGCCTTTCACACACATGTTCATGCATGGCGATCCTTACGACCCTAGTATCACTTTCTGGCACATTGCCCTGAATATGTTTGCCTTGTGGATGTTCGGCAGGATATTGGAAAACATGTGGGGCCCAAAAAAATTTCTTATCTTTTACTTCGTATGCGGGCTCGGTGCCGCTTTATGCCATATGGGTGTGCTCACCGTTCAAAACCTCCCTTTTCAGCATGAACTAGCCCAATACAAGCAACACCCGGGTATTATTGAATTTCTGCGCATTGCCAACCATTACCCGATGCGCGTTGATATTCAATCTGCTAACCACTTCCTGTCGCAATGGGAAAACGACCCGGGTTCATTAAAGTATATGAGCGATTCCATTGACCTTCTGGCAACGCATCTTAACGAAGCCATGGTAGGTGCGTCAGGAGCGGTTTTTGGGGTGCTGTTCGCTTTCGGATACCTCTTCCCTAATACCGAAATGATGATCATTCCGATACCCATACCTATAAAGGCGAAATGGCTGGTGGGCTGTTATGCCTTGATCGAATTATTTTCCGGCCTGCGCAATTCCGCAGGCGATAACGTCGCTCACTTCGCCCACCTCGGCGGAATGCTTTTTGCATTTATATTATTAAGAATCTGGAGAAACACCCTCCGGAACCGGTATTATTAAAAAGTAAGTAAATCGGCGGTCAAAAGCCGGCAATATAAACAAGCCCGAAGGAATAGCCGCCGGTGAAACCGGAGGACAAAAGAAATAAACACCAACCCCGAAGACGGTTGAATGTGGTATAGAAAATGCCTTTATCGCGTATCTGAGCCACACAGCCCTGAAAGGGCACAATATAATAACCATGGGTGCAGCCCATGGATGACATAGGACAACCATGGATAACCAAAGAAAACAATCATTCCTGAAATACGTACCCGGCTTAACAAATAATGCCGTACTCAAACTCATTATAGCTTCCGGTACCGCATTTGTAATACTGGGCATTATATTGGGTATCAACCTGATTGTATACCAAAACGACCGCTCCAATTTCTTCCACTATTTCATTGGCAACCTTGCGCTGCCACAATTGGCAGATTTCAAAACCCACTGGTGGACCATCTTCACCTATGGCTGGTTTCAT
The DNA here is from genome assembly GCA_903839875.1 of uncultured Bacteroidota bacterium. GTDB lineage: Bacteria > Bacteroidota > Bacteroidia > Chitinophagales > Chitinophagaceae > Nemorincola. Next base: position 18,116 of record CAIMDZ010000008.1, on the reverse strand, counting down.
TTCAGCGGATTCTGGGAATGCCTCAGCAATATGCTTTGGCTCTATTGCTTTGGTTCTGTGGTCCAGATGCTCATCGGCCACCGGCAGGTAATTCCTTTATATACTTATGCCCTCATTGCCGGAGGCATTTTTTACCTGCTTGCACAGTTCCTGCCCGGTAAGCCGGGCGATATTAATCATCACCTGCCCGGTATACTGGGCGCCCGTGCAGGCCTTATCGCAATGGCCGTAGCCGCTGTTACCATTTCACCCGGCTTCTATTTTTACCTTACCGAAACATTCAGGATTCATATACTTGTGGTAGCTGGTATTTTCACACTCTTAATGATCCTCAGCACCGGCTTTATAGTCCCTGAATTATTCCTGCTTGCAGGCGGCGCGCTCACCGGATTCTGTTATGTAAAGATCCTTAAAGCAGGCTACCGTCCCGGCCAGTGGATGTATAGCTTCGCCTCAAAAATAGAAGGTCTCGTAACCCCCAACGAAGCAAAACTCGCTAAGAAAAAAGGCATCAAAATAGACATCCTCACTAACAAATACAAACCCAAAACCGGCATCTCCCAAAAAAACATAGACGACATCCTCGACAAAATAAACCAGAAAGGATACAAATCCCTCACCGCGGAAGAGAAAGAGATACTCATGCGCGCCGGAAAGGAGTAGCCTAAATTTTATTCCCCGCCGTTGTTGGTGTCATCCTATGATGAAATTGCTGAGGTAAGCTAAAAGCCTTCACTGGCGCGAGTATGACGCGATAGCTATGTGCGATAGCCAACGCGTGTCACTGCAATTCAGCAGTCTGCGATTGGAAATCTTCGCCCTTCAGCTAAATTGGAAAACGTTACGCAAAGACACAATCCGTGAAATCTTTTAATCCGATTAATCCGTGATTCAGACAATCCTAGCGCCGGGTACTCGCACATACCCACCACAAAAAATTCCACACCATATCAAAAAATTCCCTAAATTCGCATATCATGTCACAACCAGGGAACATGGATAAAAACCTCCACGTCTTTGCCGAATTCAACATTCGGTTATACGGTTGTTGTTGCTAATCTCATTAGCATCCGCCATTACCATTACTTTTTAATTTATTTTTACACCCGTTTATAGCCATCTCTGTAAAAACGGCTTAACCCATAATATTTTACATATGTCAGATTTACATTTCCATAACTCATATACTCGTCAGAAAGAAAAGTTCGAATCCATTACCCCAGGCTATGCCGGCCTCTATGTCTGCGGACCCACCGTCTCAGGAGAATCCCACCTCGGCCATGCCCGCCCCTACATCACATTCGATGTGGTGCAGCGCTACCTGAAACACCTCGGTTACAAAGTCCGTTACGTCCGCAACATCACCGATGCCGGGCACTTTGAAGAAGAAGGCCGCGAGGCCATTGATAAGGTTGCTGAAAAGGCAAAGCTCGAAAAGCTGGAACCGATGGAAATGGTGCAGAAATACACCAACCTCTACCACTACGGCATGCACCAGTTCAACTGCGAGGACCCAACCATTGAGCCCACTGCTACCGGTCACATCATCGAGCAGATAGACATGATCCAAACCATCATTGCGAAAGGTTATGCTTATGAGGTAAATGGCTCGGTATATTTCGACGTAAAAAAATACGCCGAAAACTACCCCTACGGCAAACTCTCCGGCCGCATACTCGAAGACCAGCTCGAAACCACCCGCGACCTCGACGGCCAGGATGAAAAACGCAACAAGGTAGACTTCGCTCTCTGGAAGAGCGCACCCCCTGAGCACATCCAGCGCTGGAACAGCCCGTGGGGCGAGGGTTTCCCCGGATGGCACATCGAGTGCTCTGCCATGAGCAGCAAGTACCTCGGCGAAACGTTCGACATACACGGCGGCGGAATGGACCTGCTCTTCCCCCACCACGAAAGCGAGATCGCCCAGTCCACCATAGCACACGGCCACCCGCCCGTGCGCTACTGGATGCACAACAACATGATCACCATCAACGGCAAGAAGATGGGCAAAAGCTACAACAATGTGATCAAGCTGTCTGAACTCTTCAGTGGCAACCATCCTATACTGGAGCAGGCCTATCACCCAATGGTGGTGCGCTTCTACATTCTGCAAACCCACTACCGCAGCACCCTCGACTTCAGCAACGAAGCCCTCCAGGCTTCTGAGCGTGCACTTCGCAGGCTATGGGAAGCATACGAAATATTGCAAAAGATAACCCACCCGGGCAATGAAGATGCCGCCGGCCAAGAACTTAACCTACGCGTAGTAAACTGGTGCAACGAATGCAACGATTTCATGAACGATGACTTCAACACAGCCAAAGTCATCGCCAATATGTTCGAACTCGCCCCGGTTATCAACGGCATAAAAGGTGGTCAGGTAGCGGCAAATGCCCTGTCTGCAGCAACTTTCACCCTGCTCAAAACCACCTTCAAAACCTATCTTGAAGACATCATGGGCATGCAGCCCCTCCAGGTAAAGCAAAGCAGCAAGATGGATGAAGTACTGTCCTTACTCATAGAAATCAGAAAAGATGCCAAAAAACGCAAAGACTTCGCCACCAGCGACCAGATCCGCAATAAACTCGCCGAATCCGGCGTACTCTTGAAGGACGAAAAAGACGGTAGCGTGAGTTATACAATAGAATAATAACCTAACACCCCAGGGGCATAAGATCAGTATTTTAAGCCCCTGGGATTTTGCTCATTGAAATATCCCGAAGGGATGGCATGATTATAGAAAATGGCGGCAAAAAATTGGTTGAACCCCGAAGGGGTGACATTATTTGTTGATTGTATCGAAACAAATCTGCGTATGACATTAAACGAGATCATTTTTAACGTCAATGAACTAAGCGACGATTCAGTTATTTATGCTAAGAGAATTGAGGGACACTTTACCTGCAATTCAGAGGCTGTAATATTGCAGTTAACAGAAGAAGAAAGCAATTGGTATATAACGGATATAGCGCAAAAATACTGTCCGGGCTTTGACTATTTTCTTGAGTCGGATATAATCAAAGATTTCGTTAAGCAATTAAAAGGCATTGAGGAATACAGTTCACCAGAAAAGCTGGTAAGTAGGGTTATTTATTATGCTGAATTTGATGCGTGATGTGTTGCCAGCGGTGTTCTCTTAAAACTATCGAAGCTCTCGGTAGTTCAACCATTTGCTGTACTTTTTCATTACTTCATCATGTGGCGTTGTTTTGCCGGCCTTCATTTCCTTTAAACCCTGCTGTATGGCAGCCCGCTCGCCGTCGCTGATCACATCCCACCTATCATCCTGCTGCCCTGTCTCCAGCATTTTATATACTGCTCTAACAGTGTTTTCATCAGCAGCGTCAATGTGCTTTTTCACTTCCTTTTTCAATTCTTTCACTTCAACCGCAGTCATAAAATTATGTTTGTCCTTTACAAATTTACTGAAAAAGACATAAAATTGCATTAGCCGGATATCCGCTCTTTTCGCTTTTATAAAAAGTATTTTTTATAAATTTGTCTATATGGAAAATTCGAATGACACTCGCAAGCCGTTAAACTCAAAGGGTGCAGGCATTTTCAAGAAGATACTTGACGACCAAAAATACGTACGTGAGCGGCTAAAAAATGGTGACGATATGGGAGAGATATTGAAAGAACTAAGGCGCAGGAATGCCGCCTTAACACCGCAGGAAATCGAAGACATTCGCATGAATAGAAACCTTTAGAAGGAGATTGGCACTAAGTAGTCTCAATAGTAACGTCGAAAAAATTAAAGGCTCGAAACAAATATCTAGCCCTGAAAGTCCGCTCCGCTGTCATCCCTTTTGAATACAATTACATACTAAACCCTCGTTTTCCGCGTTTCAATGACCTCGTTACGGTTGTTAAAGTTGAAAAATTTGACTTTGATGACCGGTTATTAAAAAGCTAAAGAATACTTTTACATCTGAAATGGATCCTGGTTGAGGGTTCATTATGCTAACAATCAATGAAAAAAATCTCAAGGCTCCTAAAATACCTCGCAGAATACAAAGGAAAAGTCGCGCTTTACTTCGCGTCTAACCTCCTCGGTATCTTGTTCGGAGTGGTTTCGTTAAGTATGCTGGGGCCCGTACTTATGGTACTTTTCAAACTGACCAAATTTACGTCAAAAGAAGGGAGTGTCCTCAATAGGTTTACAGCCTTTATTCAGGATATAGCTGATTCAAACGGCCCTGACAAGGCACTGATCTATATATGTGTGGCTGTGGTCATTTTCACCATCCTTAAAAATATGTTTCTCTACATCTCATTGTATATCCTCAATCCCATCAGGAATGCTGTTTTACGCCGTTTGCGCGATGAGCTGTTTACCAAAATACTGTCCCTGCCCATAGGTTTCTTCACCGAAGAAAGAAAGGGAGACCTCATTTCCCGCATGACCAATGATATCAACGAAGTGGAGCTCTCCATCATGGGCGTGCTTGAGGTTTTTATCCGCGAGCCCATCACCATCATCCTCTACCTTATTGCTATGATCATGATCAGCCCGCAGCTCATTATTTTCCTGTTGGTCTTCCTGCCTGTTGCAGGCCTCATCATCGGCCGTATCAGCAAGTCGCTGCGCAAGTCTTCCAATATAGCCCAGGAGCAACTGGGTAACATGCTGGGTGTGGTAGATGAAACACTCGTCGGCATGCGTGTGGTGAAAGCCTTCAACGCCGAAAAGAACCAGCACATCAGGTTCATGAAGATCAATAACCTCTTGTTCCGCACCCGCAATTTAATTGCCGCCCGCCGCGAACTGGCGTCCCCGCTTTCCGAGACCATGGGAGTTATCGTCGTTGCCATTATTCTCTGGTTTGGTGGCCGGCTGGTGTTCAGCAATACCCTCAGTGCAGCCAGCTTTGTTACATTCATTGCTTACTTCACACAGATCATCAACCCCTTCAAAAACCTTTCCTCAGCCTTCTACAACGTTCAGAAAGGCTCCGCTGCCCTCGAGCGCATTGAGCAACTGCTGACTGTAGAAAACAACATCAAAGAAATTCCCAACGCCAAACCAATCCCCGCCTTCACTAAATCCATCACCCTCAAAAACGTAAGTTTCGCCTACGGCGATAAGCAAATATTGCAGGGCATCAACCTGGAAATTCAAAAGGGCAAGACCATAGCACTCGTTGGCGCTTCAGGTGCAGGCAAATCCACGTTGGTAGATCTCATACCCCGTTTCCACGATGTCACCGGCGGCGAAATTCTGATTGACGGCATCAATATCAAAGAATGTAAGCTCGACGACCTGCGCCGTCTCATGGGCGTAGTGGGCCAGGACCCTATTCTGTTCAACGATACCATTGCCAGCAATATCACCCTCGGCACCGGTGGCGCCACACAGGAGCGGGTGGAAGAATCTGCCCGTATAGCCAATGCCGAAAAATTCATTCAGCAAAAACCCGAAGGCTACCAGACCGTTGTCGGCGACCGCGGAGCCCGCCTCAGTGGCGGCGAGCGCCAGCGCGTCACCATAGCCCGCGCGGTACTCAAAGATCCGCCCATCCTCATCCTCGACGAAGCCACCTCCTCCCTCGATACCGAAAGCGAACGCGTAGTGCAGGATGCCATCAACAACCTGATGAAAAACCGCACCTGCATCGTCATCGCCCACCGCCTCAGCACCGTGCAACATGCAGATGAGATAATAGTAATGGAAAAGGGAAAAATAGCAGAGCGCGGCACCCACAATGAACTCCTCAGCAAAGATGGCATCTACAAACGCCTGGTGGATATGCAGCAGGTGAAGTAATTCCTGATAAATTAAGGGTATGTCATTTGAAAACTTTGCCGGATTGTAACTATAGGTGAAGATGGCAAAATAAATCCTACGAAGTTGGATAGTTATTTTTTTTCAAGGCGCAAAATCTGCGAATAGCAAGCAATTTAAAGGGTTGGCAACGCCGAAAAAATGGAAAAGAACAGGTCAATATGTACGAGTTATTTTTGCACATGCCCTTAGTAGATTATAGGATGCGCGTTGGTGTCTTAATTCGGAAGAGACGCTTCGGTATATGTGGACGGAGCGGGACGCTTGCGAGCAGAGGGGCCTCACCCTGGCCCTCTCCAAGGGGAGAGGGAGGTGTTACATAGGCGAGCGTTAATTGGGCTTTTGAATATGGGTTGCCGGTCAGAGACCTTCATTTTATTGGTGGATTTAAGACTCCGCTGCGCTCAAGTCTTAAACCAATGGAATGGGGGCTTTGTCCTCATATACCCAAGCACCCCGCTTCCAAAACACGCATTATAAACTGCCACCTTTGGAGCCATTCCCTGAATCTGAAATTTATAATGACTATCGGGCTTAAATAATCAGATGAAACCACACAAAAAGAAACCGTCCCTTGCGGAACGGTTTCTTTTATTTCATTAATCGGCAAATAATTACCTAATCACAGACAGGTGCTGAGATACCTGGCCTTTATCTGTGCGTATAACTACATTGTATACACCTGCTGCATAATCTGCAGTAGAGATATTAATCTGCTGGTTACCTGCATTCATTTGTTCTGCAGGTGCGCTGAATACTACACGGCCCATAACATCAATTACAGAGAAATTAACGGTAGTAGCCTCAGTCAGTTCAAACCTGATGTGTGCCATATCATTGGTTGGGTTAGGGAATACATTCATATTGCCTATCACCATTGTCTCGTCCTGAACGCCTGTGTATAAACCAGGTGAGCTGATGCTGTTCAATATCTGGCCCTTAGTTGTATTTCCTGTTGTATTATCAATCAGTAATGCAATAACACGCAGCTTCGATGCAACCCAGTTAGAAGCAATAACGACAGAAGAGTCAGTCCATGTATAAGTGGTTCCGCTTGTCATTGTTCCCGGCAGGCTGCCTGCTACGCCATTAGGAGTTGTGTTAACATTAGCAGGAACAGTAGCACGACCTACAAATGGGAATTTCACCCCTGTAACAGGATTAGGCAAAGTAGCAAAGTTATAGCCAATTGTCTGCATAGCGCCTGATCCGCCTCCTGAATAATAATTGTGCTGATCCCAGGTTGAACCTGCAGCTCCGCTTGGGCCGTCTTCTTCTACTATCAACTCAATACGATAATCACCGGTCATATCAGACGCAGGTTTCACCTTTACGGAAGCAATTACTTTTCCTGTGGTTGTTTTTGCTTTGATACCCATGTCAGCATAACCATAATAGGCGCCTTCATTTGCATAATCGGTAAAGCAGTTTGATGGATCGGATACTTCACGACGATCAATAACCATTGATGGGAAACCACTGATCTTGCCAGATATCAACTGGTCATAGGCAACGCTGGATGCATTATCAGATTGCATTGGGTCGCTGTTATGCACAGATACAATGTTCACATTGTTGCTGTCTGCTCTCCATAATGAGTCCATGTATACTATACCGCGAACGCACCATCCGCACCAGGTACCTGTAGCTTCTTCAAACATCAGCCTCTTCTTTGGCATAAACGCTACACCAACAACCGCAGTATTCATTGAATCATTATTAAGATAGGTTTCACCTGTGCAGGTAACCCATATTTTTACAGATTGTTGTGTTGCTGATGGAATAGTGTATGCTGGAGTGATGGAGAAAGGGGCAGAACTCATTGCAGGAATACTACCGCTCGCTGCGCTAACCGGTGCAGCTGTGCCAACCTGGTAGTAAGCTGTAAAACTTGAAACAGCTGCAGTGCTGTAGTTCATAACGGTACCGCTGAATGTAGCGCCCGTTCCTACTGCGAAGAAATCAGCCGCAGTGCCCGCAACCGGTGCAACAGAAGTCAACCCGATCTCTGTAGCCGCTGCATCATATACCATGATGTTATCAATGGCAACGCCAATGATCTTGCCACCACCATCGTCATACCCAAACCTCAGTACACAAGTAGCTGAGGTAGCGTATGCTGCAAGGTTCTCAAACTTAGTCTGCCAGGCGCCTCCTGATGTATATACAATGCTGTCCAGCAGGCTGAACGTTGTGCCGCCGTCTGTAGATATGTCTATCCATGCATGTTCATGAATATAAGGAGAAGCGCTCAGCCATGCCTGGAAATAATCATAGTCAAATGACAGGTAAGGGGCAGCAATACCCACAAGGCTGAAAGTAGGGCTCTTCATTGTTGTGGGGTCATTGTAGGTACTGGCTGCTAATGCGCCTTCATTCACCACAGCATACTTTGTATGAGCGGCAATTGTTCCTAACTGCGTCGCAGTAGCTCCACTGACAATAGTCCAGCCTCCTCCGCCACCTGTTGTAGCCACAGTCCATGGGGCCATTGCGGTTTCAAAATTTTGCAACATTATAGGCGCTGCAAAGGTATTGGTACCTAACCCAATGCACGCGAATGTCAAACTAAGTAAAATCTTTTTCATTGTTTTTTTTTAAATATTAAGGTATTAATAATTTTAGACTGACGAAATTAGTGAAAAATATTTCTAAAATAAAAAAAATATTTCTATTTGGGGCAAACTCCCCCTTTTTTGTAGAGTTTACATCGTAAATTTTTTGGAATTTACACAATAATTACCTAGCACATTGATGGAAAATGAGGTTTCCGGATCGGAACCTCCCGCATACGCAACACCTCCCTCTCCCTCGGAGAGGGCCGGGGTGAGGCCCCTTACCTGTTTATACTAAACTGCCGCGTAACCACCTGCCCGTTATCAATAACGCTCATGAAATACAATCCGTTGCTGAAACCCTCCAGGCTTATGCTTTCCATAAACAGACTCCCCGATGTTTCATAATCCTTTTTTACTACCACCTGTCCTGGTGCATTATAGATAACCACGTTCGTAGCGCCGGGTGTTTCCATAATGCCCCTTACCGTAATATTATTTTTCACCGGGTTAGGATAGAGCTGCACATCCATCATTGCTTTGGAAATTCCTCTTGCACCCAAAGTGGAGTCCAGCCCTAACTTCCATTCTATGCTGTTTTCTATAGCCCTGTCAAAAGTCGCAGATCCGTACTTCTGGACAATTCCTATCACCTTTATATGCTGAGGCACATGGTCTGCCTGTAAAGTATAAGTATATGTTTGGGAAGCAGTGGTTCCTAAAGAGGGATTGGTAAAGGCAGCATCACCCCAGATAGATCCACCAGCCGCCAGCACAGCCCTTACCACATTCATGTGTGTATAATTTGCAGCAGGCATTATCGGGTCGCCGCTGCCATCAAACCATGAATGCGTACCAGTGCACGATATGGTATAATCGTTAACGGGCGGGCCTGCATAATTATCCTGGTTATAGGCCGAGCTTACTCCGCTGCCGATGCTATCTTCAGTCACCAATGCATTAATGCGCCAGCTGCCGGTAAGGGTAGCCAGCGCCGTACCTGTAACGGTTACTGTGAGTTGCCGGGCCGAACCGTTATACAGGGTATTCATATCCACCCGGAATTTCGCAGTAACCCCATTTTGGATCGCCACTTTCGGGTCCCATGGCCGGTCAAGGCCAACCGCTCCGCTGAAAGCAACACGGTCTACAGAAGCCTTTGGAAAACCCGAAAAATACCCCGAGCTGCCTGCAAACGGATCTCCTGCTACCATCATAGGGTCTCCATATCCGTTCGGGCCATGCCACGAGGCCACAATACAGTGAGGATACACAGGCGTTATTTTTTCCTGTATATCCTGTGCCCCATCCGGACAATATCCGCACCATGTACCGGTACACTCTTCCAGCAATACATATTTTGTTGTCCCTGTGGTAACGTAGTATTGACCGAACAAAGTATTCATCAACAGCATCCCGCCTGCCAATAATATAATAGATTTCAGGTTCATTTTCCGGAGATTTTTGGCAGACAAATAATTTTATTTATGGCAATTTAGTAAAATAACAGATGCGATCTCGTTTTTGTCATGCTGAAGGTACGGGTTTACAAAAAACCGGGCACAGCTATCCTTGACTCGCACCTGCTCATATTTGTATGGTTGAGGAATAAAATCAGCGATGATGCCGGGCATCAGTTTTATTTTTTCTCCCCGGCACTGCAAACGTGAGCAAGCGCAAGTCAGGATGGTTCCTTCGTCACCATAACAAATACGAGTAGGAGAACAAGCGCGTGTAATGTCATGCATCACCCTTTGAAGTGTGGGATTGAAGTGCAGCTAGCGCTTATAAATAGTGCGGTAGAATTTTTCCAGTGACTCCCATTTTTTTAATAGTTGTTTCAGGTGTTTATGAGCGTATGCAACGGCGGTGATGCATTGGGATGTGGGTGTTAAGTCGCCGGCCTGGAGGTTACCCATTACCGATGAGAGTGCGCCTGCCACTGCCGGGAAACTCTCCTTGCCGGAAAGAAAGCTCTTTGCAATTACCACAAGGGTATCGTGGTTGGATACAGATTCGGGCAGCCAGTCGCGGCTCAGGTTAAGCAATGCCTTGTTCACCTGTTGTGTTGCTTCGTTGATCTCTTCCAGATCCTTATAACACTGATACGAAAGATCATGCTGCAACTGCAGATCATGGTGGCTGGTTTTTACGCGCGGGTCCATGGTGATCTTTAATGGCGCGTTCAGGTGAAGCACTGATATATAGGGAAAGTAACCGGTTGTACTAGACTTTAAGGCCTGGGAAGTATCCCTTTTACCGATTGTCAGCATCACCGTGTATGTACCCGGCATTACCCACGGTGATGTATAAGCTGGCGGTGTATCTTTATATATAGCACTCATCGAAAAGGAAACAGGCGTATTGAGTGGTTCGTAGTGCATATCCCACAGAAAGCGGTGCGCACCAGGCTTAGTTGAAAGCTGTTGCTGTGGGCGAATCCAGTAGTCCGGAATATTTACTTTGGGTACTTTATACAATGTGTCATCTGAGACGTAACCTATGACCAGTTTCCCCGATGTATCATATATGTTTATTGTGACCTCATCAGCTGTGTCCTTTAAATAATAATCAATAATCGCACCATCCGGTGGGTTTTCACCAACAGGTTCATCGGGTGGCAATGGAGTATCAGTATTCATGTTCCAGCGCACTCGATAAGCATCAGCGGGTTTGTAGAGAATAACGGGTGATGTGGTTTTATTTTTTGCGATCTCGCGGAGCGATGTAATATCATCCATTATCCAGAACGAACGGCCGTGGGTGGCCACCACAATATCATTGTCCTTGATACAAAGATCTCGGATGGATGTGGCGGGCATATTCATCCGCAGCGACTGCCAGTGGTCGCCATCATCGAATGATACATATACTGCGCGCTCTGAACCAGCGTATAGCAGGCCTTTACATTGCGGGTCTTCCTTCACTACATTAATGGGGTCATTGGGCAGGCCGTTTACTATTTCCTTCCATGTTTTTCCGCCGTCTTTGGTGCGGTATATGTGGGGGTGCGGGTCATCCAGCCGTATTCTGTTTACTGCGGCATAGGCGGTTTGTTTATCGGTATGGCTGGCGTCCATCAGCGATACTTTGCTCCATGAGGTTAGTCCGGGTGGTGTCACATTTTTCCAGTTTTTGCCGCCGTCATTTGTGACGTGGATCAGGCCATCGTCTGTGCCTGCCCATAAAATGTTGGCGTCTAATGGTGATGGTGCGATGGTGTATACAACGCCACGCTGCGGCATGGTCTTCATTTCATCTTTGGCGTAAACGCCAACGCATGGTGCCACATCATAGGTTTTGCGCGTCAGGTCGGGACTGATGATCTTCCATGAGTGGCCGCCATCGCGGGTGGTGAATATTACATTGCCTGCGTAGAAAAGCGTCTTTTTATCAACTGGTGAAAACAATATGGGGGCAGTACGGATAAAACGATACTTGCCGGTGAGGTCAGGCGATATATTCTGGCTTTGTCCTGTGCGCTTATCATACCGGGATATTTTGCCGCCATAAATAATGTTGGGGTCCAGCGGGTCGGCCACCACATAACCATATTCTTCGGCATTCACCGGGTGCCAGTCGCGGAAGGTGATGGCGCCGTCATTGCCGCGAGATGCAATGCCAACCGATCCGCTCTCCTGCTGGCCGCTGTATACATTGTAGGGGAATGCATTGTCGGCGCTTACATGGTAGAGCTGCGCGGTGGGCTGGTTGTACCACGAGCTCCAAGTTTTGCCACCATTCAATGTAACTCCAGCACCCTGGTCGCTGGCAAGGAGAATAACATCAGTGTTATCAGGGTTTATCCACAGGCGGTGGTAGTCGTCTCCGCCCGGTGCGCCCTTCCAGCCCGTCCATGTTTTGCCACCGTCGGTTGATTTCCAAACCACGACATTTGCATCATAAACAATATCCGGGTTTTTTGGGTCCACCTTAACTTCTGCAAAATCATCGCCTCTATCCCACAGCCTCATGTCGCTGCTCATTTTTTCCCACGATTCTCCTGCGTCGTTGCTACGATACAGGCCTCCGTTTCTTTCGTTGGCGCTTACTACTGCATACATCCGCCGATGATTTGAGGGGGCGACACAAAATCCTATTCTTCCCAACCCGCTGTCAATAGAAGGCAATCCGTTCTTCAACTGCTTCCATGTATTGCCACCATCAGTTGATTTATACAACCCGCTACCGGGCCCCGACCACTCGCCGTTTTCCCATGGCGCAAGTCTTGAAGCAAACATATCTGCAAACACTATTTTCGGGTCAGCGGGGTCAATGGTTACCTGTATGGCGCCCGTGTTTTCATCTATGTACAAAACCTGTTTCCAGTTTTTACCGCCATCGGTGGTGCGGTACACGCCTCTTTCTTTGTCAGGCCCGTAAGGATGTCCAAGCACTGCCGTAAACACCCTGTTCTCATTTTTGGGATCTATTGAGAGTCCGCCTATTTGCAACCCTTCCCTCAATCCCAGATGCGCCCATGTTTTGCCACCATCCACCGATTTATACATACCATCTCCTACTGAGAGGTCCGGCCTTTGAATGCCTTCTCCACTACCAACATATACTGTATTGGGATTGGAAGGAGCCACTGCAACATCACCTATAGAGCCGGTAGGCTGGTCATCAAAAATGGGTACCCATGTTCTGCCCGCGTCCGTTGTTTTCCATACACCGCCGTTATTTACACCCATGTAAAATACGTTGGGGTGCAAACGGTCGCCACTGGCGCCTACGGTTCTGCCACCGCGGAATGGGCCTATATTGCGCCATTTCAGGCAGTTAAACAGGGGAGGATCCTGTTGTGCGAATAAATAACAGTCAGAGCCCATAAGGGCGAAAAAGAAAATCGTACAAACTTTCCGGTAAAATATGTTCATTGATGTGGAGACTAATACTTTAAACGGGGTAAATGAGTGCATTTATCATTATGGACTTTGCGAGCTTAAAAACGTCGCAAAATGATTAATATCAAATAATTTTATTGCGCCTTTGCGTGAAACTTTTTTGCTTTGATCTATACCTCGTATAAAGTTGTTCTTTTGCAGCAGCCGGATAATCAGTATTATCAAGCCCGGTGATGGTCAGCCCTCCAGGTTTTAATGGCTTTCTTAATATCCTCACCCGACAGATTTTCATTAATGGCCCGTTGAATGAGCGGCAGATATTCATCGTCATGGGCAAAACGAAGAGCTACAATCTGGCTCATAGTCAGCCTGTGATCCAGGGGTTTGCCGGTAAGTATAAAATGCCTTAGGTTTTCTTCGGCCCGAATGGCTCTGTCCTGCACCTTCGTAGTAAACTGCCTGGAATACCAAAAAAGCATTAGCAGAATAATGGCAATGATGAAGGGAACTATACCGGTGTATATTAAATCGGAGAAGACCCATTGGCCGGTGCTTACTACCTGGAAGATTTTGTATCCCGCCAATACAAAAACTATAATTGCCAGCAATGAGGTAAAGAAATGGAATCCTGGAACATACCGCCTGTGATTTGAATAATTCTGTTCTGCCATAAATTGTTTTTTTATGAAATTAGGTTAGTGTATCAGTTTGATTTTTTAAGGAATTTGAGCCTAACCATGGTGGCAATAGCAGTCAGTGCCAAACCAACAATAATAATCAGGCCATTTGTGTCTTTATAATAGTATCTATAAATTGCACCAAAAATAATCATACCAAATCCCAAAAGCCAAAGAAAATTATATACTATTCTTGTGTTCATGTTTGTGTATTTTCATAAACTTACGAATATAAGCTTTAATAAAAAAGGGAGCGATTTGCTCCCCTTGTTATTTGTAAACATCTATGAGGGTTACTATATTCTCAATAGGCATTGGTTTGGTTGTTAACTCTTCTTTCATTGCAGCCATAAGGGGCAATGATTTATGTATTCTGAAAATTTTATATACAGTGAGGATTATACTCAGGCGGCTTCCATCACCTTGCATGCCCTGTAAGGAAATGAATTAAAAATATGCCTGCGGCCAAATCTTCCCGGTGCAGGAGCATTGACCAGTTTTACATAGATGGCCCTGGGTACGCCAAAGTATTCATAACTGGTGCCGTCTGAAAAAGTAATTTGAAGCTTCTCATTTCTATAGTCAAAATCGGCGATACCTGAAGTGGTGGTGGTTAAGGTATATTCCGCCATGGTAATGTTGCGGGTTTCGGGAGCAATGCTTACTAAAAAATGATAGGCCTCAATTATGTGCTTGCTCTTTGCTTCCGCCTCTGATCTGAGTTCATCGCTATCAACAAATTTATCGGGATGCCAGTCTTTCATCAGGTTTCTGTAGGTAGTTTTCAGCTCCTGCAGCCCTGTGTTTTCGTTAACCCCTAATAACTTCCTGTAACCGATGATCTTTTTCATATACGATTTAAAATTTCCAAAAGACGGCGAAGGTAACGTAAATAACGTAGGGCATGTGTTTCAATAAGTTAAATAAACATTAATGTGGGCCATTTGTGCTCCTTCCGGAATTAAATGCCGGTGTATATCTTTTGAGCATTCAAGCTCAGGGATATGTTGTTGTTAAACAGGTTCAGGTAATCAGGTAGTTGCCAGCATGTTACAAGGCTGCACTTTCACGGCATGCTCCATATTGCTGACAAAAACAATTACCTTCGCGACTTTGATTTAAATAAGAGATATGAAACTGGAAGATGCGCTGCTTAAAAGAAGTGAAAATAAATGTGAGTTATGCCAATCGGAAAATGGGCTGAAATTATATGAAGTAGCGCCGCAATCCGCCACCAATGAAGATAATTGCATCATGATCTGCGACAAATGCCTGGCACAGATCGAAAAAAGAGAAGAGCTTGACAGTACCCACTGGAAGTGTCTTTCCACAAGTATGTGGAGCGAAGTGCCGGGAGTGCAGGTGACCGCCTGGCGTATGCTCAACCGCCTCAGGAATGAAAGCTGGGCCATGGAATGTCTTGATATGCTATACCTTGATGATGAAAAACTGGCATGGGCAAAAGCCACCGGCGACCACGAAAATGACAGTGCAGTAGATCTTCATAAAGATGCCAACGGCAACGTCCTCCAGTCAGGCGATACAGTAGTGCTCACAAAATCCTTAGACGTAAAAGGCACCACCCTTAATGCCAAAATGGGTACTGTAGTTAAAAACATACGCCTGGTAGAAAACAATACCGAACAGATAGAAGGTAAAATCGAAGGACAGGTGATAGTGATACTCACGAAATATGTAAGGAAGCAGGGGGCGTAAACAAGTTCTTTTATACAAAAAAACAATACGCTGCACCAACAAACTCGGGTTTATGCCACAGGGTATGATGTGAAAATAGGCAAACACCATTACACTATTAATTGATGATTACACGCAAAAAGTAGCTGCCTGCAGATCTCTGAAGCTGGAGATAGTAAAATCCTTTGGGCAGTTCCGGTAAATTGAGTTGCAGCTTATCGCTATTGCCCGCATTGTGTACAGAGTAAACACACTTGCCAAGGTTATTGAAAAGTACGGCAGTCTCGATGCCGGCATCGGCAGGGAGGGTAACCTGTAAATTACCAGGCGCCGAAACCGGGTTTGGATACAGCTTTACACTTCCTTCTGTGGAAATGACCGGTATATCTTCAACTCCGGTTTCTCTGTATTTTGCCAGAAAAAAATTATTAGTGCCGGCATTTGGGTTATAAAGGTGGTTTACTCCGAATTGAATACTGTCGGAATAAAAACTGCCGGTTAAATATATGGTATTGCCATTTGCAGCAGCAATTGAACTTGCTGTATTATTACTATAGCCATCAGTTGTTTTTGCATACAGGGCATTACCGGTTGAGTCGTAAGCTGCAAAATATAAGTATGTTACAGCAGGATTGGTGATGCTTTTTGTGCCGAATGAAGCTGTGGCGCTGTTTATGGAACCTGCAATATATACAGTACCGCTTTTCGATGTCGTAATAGAGGTAGCAATATCCTGATCATTACCGCCTGCCTGCTTTGCCCATACAAAATTACAGGCTGAATCATACTTTGCCAGAAAAATATCAGATGTGCCCGGCGAATAGTTATTGAGTGTTTGTCCGCCGAAAATAATTTTTGAATTAATCGCATTGCCAAAATAACCTGTAAGGTACACCTGGTTAATTGAGCCCACCGCCAGAGGATAGGTAATATAATTGTTGCAATCATCAGCGTATAATTTTTTAATGTACCTGCCTTTGCCTGATGAATCTAACTTTAATATAAAATGGCTGCAGGTCGCAGCGGCGCCTATAGCTGAAATAGGGTAAGCATAGAGGTTATGGCCATTAGTAATGCCTGAAGCATAAATATTACAATCGGCATCTGCCACTATGGAGCCGACAACAACAAATGTATATGGCTCGGAATATATTTGTTTTTCCCTCAGCAGGTTGCCTGCCTGGTCATACTTCAGCACCAGCGATTCATACCTGTCATACAAACTGGTTTTGAGCGTATCATGCCCCAGAACCATGGTACCCACAAAATAAACCGAGATATGGGTAAAGCCATTGGCGTCAGTAGCAATAGCGCTGCTATAGGTTTCCGGGCAACCGGGATAATTATAGGCGGTATCATAACTTCTTACCCAGCCGAGTGTCCCTGTTGTGCCTGTGTATTTTGCCAGATAGAACCTTGAACATCCATAATTAGTGTAATAAACAAACGTATCAAATGCTACAGAAGGGCTTGAGAAATTACCGGTAATAAACACATTGCCGCTATTATCGGCACTAATCCCTTTTAGCATATCATCGCCTTTTCCACCCTCGCGTCTCGCCCATATTACATTACCTGATGAGTCATACTTAACAAGGAAGATATCGCTGGTGCCAGGGCTGTCATTCATGAGGGTGAAGCTGCCAAACACAATACTGGCGCTGTTGAATGTGCCACCCACATACAACGAGCCATAGGAATCAATAGCTACTGAATTGCCGGCATCAGGCAGGAAGCCGCCGCCACCCCTGGCATATTGCCATTGTGACCGGAGCAATGCGGGCTGCAACAAAGCGATAAGAAAGAGTAGTACAGGGGTAAAGGATTTTTTCATAAAAAACGGGCTAAAATCAGGCGAAGCACACTTACAAAGATAAATAATTGGTGTGAAGCGTTGGTATGGCTGCATTCCGGAAAAGAATAAACAATTATTCAACCTGAATAATTATATTTGCAGCCCAATTGGGGAATTAGCTCAGCTGGCTAGAGCGCTTGCATGGCATGCAAGAGGTCATCGGTTCGACTCCGGTATTCTCCACAAAAGCGGGGACATCACTCGAAAGAGTAATGTTCCCGCTTTTACTTTTGGCTGAAATGCCCGTCAAATCTGCAATGTAGTGGAATACTGAATTTACTCTTAGGGTTCGACACTCGTTAGTTTTCCTGCAATAGGACAATCCCTCTGGAAACACCAACTTTTGGAGCGTCTGTTTATCAGCGTAATCGCTGGAATCCCACAGGGACGAGAGTTTCGAGGCCATTGTTATTGCGTTATCAATCAGCAATTCAAGGTTCGACACCTTTTTTACGTTTTTAGCAAGACTCTTGTATATTTCTGACCTTTCCGCAATGAACTTGCCTTTGAATTTGTCGAACATGGTCTTATCTATTTCCTCAAGAATGTAGCGTTCCTCCAGTCGCTCAATCTTCTTTTCAACGTCTGCCAGTTGTTTTTCAAGACTAACTTTTAGTTCGTCCTTGTCTTTGTTTAGCTGATTGTAAGTAGCGGTAATTTGCGCCTTGATGAGCTTACGGTAATCATCGTTAATATCAACGG
>CAIMDZ010000007.1 GCA_903839875.1 uncultured Bacteroidota bacterium | reverse complement strand
AAAGGAATATATCAATTCAAATGAAGTTGAAGAAATAATCTCCCAGAAATATGCATATACATTTCAGGGTAAAAAATTCAAAAAGACCTATGAAGAAATAAAAAGTCAGTATAAAGAAGTCAGTAAGAAATTCTTGTCTGAGAATTTCAAAAATCTTCTTACAGAAAGTGAAGAACCGGTGAAATGGAATGGGGAATTTAAACTTGATGATATAGAGAATTTCAAAAAAGTCCTTGATAAAGTTCTTTCAAATGTTTCTGAGAGAATTCTACTGATTCTGCAATCATATTCAAAAACGCATAAAAAGGATTTTATTTTCCCAATTTTAAATCCTGACTTATTTAAGGAAGTTAATTTTGATGAGCATACTAAACTTCCCAAAAAACAATACAACCATCTTCAAACCCAAACAACACTTTATAACAGAAAATTAAAACTTTTACAAGAAGAAGTCAATAAACAATCCAAAGAACGAGGTGAAAAGACTGGTATTTATTGTCCAATTGATATACCATTGGTTTCACACTTACCCCGCCATACTTATACAAATCTTATGGTTGAGATTGGTGGAGATGTTTATGAAATTTCTAAGAGTTTAGGTCATCAAAACATCCATACAACAGATAGTTATCTGAAATTAATTAAAAAGAGGGTTCAGAATAGAAACAAGGATTTGGGAGAAACATTTTTTTAAATTCATCGTCCTGTAAATGTAAATCGGTGGATTTATAATTTCATGTGATTATCAACATGAAAAACAAAATGCCACCTCTACTATTACCTCTTACTTTTACCATATTTTAAGTGTTTTATGTTATACTATTTCTCCCCAATTCATAATCAATGAGCATTAACCACAAATTGTTTTTGCTCTGTGCCATTGCTACCTAAGACCCGTAAATCATAGATCCCAGCAGACAAGAGAGGCAGTTTGATAGTAACAGATTGATTTGTAAAAATTTTAGTTTTCAAATTGAAATCCTGATACACTTCTTTTCCCATCATATCAAAAATCTGAATCGCTGATATGTCTTCAGGTTTATCAATAGTTAAAGTTATTACATCAATAGCAGGGTTGGGATATATAGCCATATCATTATCAATAATCAACTTAGTTACGGACGCTCCGGTTGATGCGGAATATTTTGCCAAAAACATATTTTCACCGAAAGCAGTTGTAACGCTTGTAAGCGTTGTAGTACCAAAAGTGATTGTTGGACTGGTGAACATTCCTGTTATATAAAGGCATCCTGATGCATCAGTAGCTACAGAGCTTGCATAATCCTCAGCACTTCCCCCTGCACTTTTTGCCCAAATAACACTGCCTAAAGCGCTATATTTCACCAAAAACAAATTAAGATCTCCTGAATTCGTAAGCACTGAAGTATCAAAGGCAATTGTTCCGCCTGAAAACATCCCTGTGATATAAACATTTCCAGAAGCATCGGTAGCTACAGATTGTGCTATATCCGGAAAAATGCCAGTTGCAAGAGCTGCACTTTTTGCCCAAACAACACTACCTGAAGAATTATATTTAGCTAAAAGCACATTGTCAAGACCAGCAATTCTAAGAGTTGTAGTACCAAAAGTTATTGTGTCACTTGTGAAATAACCTGTAATATATACATTCCCAGAAGCATCGGTAGTGACAGAAGTTGCATCATCGAGATTCCTTCCCCCTGCACTTTTTGCCCAAATGACGCTACCCGAAGTGCCATATTTTACCAAAAAGATATCATGGTTGCCTGCATTTGTAAGGGTAGTAGTACCAAAAGTTATTGTGTCACTTGCGAAATAACCTGTTACGTAAACATTTCCCGAAGCATCGGTTGCTACAGATGCTGCATGATCCTCACCAATTCCCCCTACACTATTTCCCCAAATAACGCTACCCGAAGCGTCATATTTTACCAAAAAAATATCATAACCGCCCTCATTTGTAAGTGTTGTAGTGCCAAAAGTAATTGTTGGGCTGGAGAAATATCCAGCTATATAAACACTTCCTGAAGCATCGGTAGTAACAGACATTGCCTCATCGTCAATACTTCCCCCTGCGTTTTGCGCCCAAATGATACTACCTGAAGAATTATATTTTACCAAAAATATATTTAACCAGCCTGCATTTGTAAGTGTAGTAGTACCAAAAGTGAATGTTGGGCTTGAGAATGCTCCTGTTATATACACATTTCCCATAGCATCGGTTGCAACACATTTCGATAAACCACTATCACCAACACTTCCACCAGCGCTTCGTGCCCAAATAACACTACCTGAAGAATTATATTTCACTAAAAAAATATCACTCCTGCTCGTATTTATAAGCGTAGTAGTACCGAAAGTGATTGCAGAGCCGAAAGTGCCTGTTATATAAACATTTCCGAAAGCATCGGTAGCTACAGATCGTGACTCACTACCTCCACCTGCCCCTTTGGCCCATAAGCAGGTCTGCCCAAAAGCACTTTGTATATTAAATAAATAAAAAACTGTTGCGACAATTAGGAAAAGATATTTATTCATAATAACTAAGTTGATTTAATTATCAGAGAATTCTGATAGTGCAAAGTAGACTTAATTTAGACTTTATTCTCTACCACACCAAACAATACAAGGAATATCCAAAGGACATGATTTTCAAAAACCTTTAAAATCTTAAAAAAACACCACCCTAAATAAGAAATCTATTTTGTTCAATGAACACATAGAACCCCAGACTTGGGGTCTGGGGTTTGATATTAAACTAACTACCAATCTATTTATTGAGTATCTTAGTATCTAAAATCAAAAACCATGAACAACTATTTGTGTAAACATTGTGGAACACTCCACCAGTCAAACTCATCTCCGACAACAACAGGATGTCCGAAATCAAACTCTCACTCATGGACAAATCTGGGTTCGGTAGTGGAAAAGAAAGGATTGCAGATACAATAGTTAGTACCATGAAAGGTGCCGGTTATGATGTACGTGAAAACGACCCTTTCGAAGGACAACAAAATATTGTATTGCCGCAAAGGGCACGCTCTCCCTACGAGGCTCGCATACGGCTGATGTGGGCTCAAATGCGTGAGCAGATTTTGGCAAATTTCCCAGTTGCACCGGGATTGTCTGATAACATAGATGCTTACATGAATACTGTAGACAAAATTTTTGTTACGGATGCTTACCACTCCCTGTCAATTGAAAAATATAAAGTTACCCCTGAACTGATTGAGCGTGTGAGGGCAGGTTCATGGAATCTTGCAAATAATGAAGAAGACAGAAAGCAGCGGGACGCCATGGCGGCAAAGGGTTATTTAGATGCCTTTAAAAGTGTAGAAAATAGTCTTAGGAGAATTCTTGCCGGAGAAAATGCAGGGACGGTTGTCGATCAGGATCACGGGGATTGGTATCTAAAACTATTTGGGCCTAGTGTGACTTCAGGCATACTAAACGCAGCAGATCTTGCGGGCTACCGAAATCATCAAGTCTATATTGGCAATTCGATGCACACGCCCCTAAATCGTGATGCTGTGCGTGATGCGATGCCAGTGCTGTTTGAACTTCTGGAAGCAGAGCCGGAAGCCGCAGTGAGAGCAGTGCTAGGGCATTTTATATTTGTATTTATCCATCCTTATATGGACGGCAATGGCCGTATGGGAAGGTTTTTGATGAATGCCATGCTTGCTTCCGGAGGTTATCCATGGACTGTGATTCCAGTAGAACAACGAGAGCGTTATATGCAGGCGTTAGAAGATGCAAGCGTTCGTCAAAATATTATTCCATTTGCAACATTCCTTGGATACCTAGTTGATCAGAGTATTAAAGGCAGGCCGGTTGCGACTATCTAGTGGCTGCCATGGCATATTTTTAACTGCTTGGCAGGACGTTTTGACAATATAGAAATAAATATTTGATAGCACTATTTGCCGATGTTTGAAAATATTTGAAGTCGATTTAGAATACAATTAGATTAGGAAAAATGATTAAAAAGCTGGTTTTTCTGGTGTGCCATTTGTAGTACTAATGGTATGGGAAAATACAGAAAATTTAGTTTGTCAGTTAGCGTAGTAAACATTTGTCAGTCGTCAACATTTTTT
>CAIMDZ010000006.1 GCA_903839875.1 uncultured Bacteroidota bacterium | reverse complement strand
GGTAACGTAGCCGTTTCTGCTACAATAGCAGGTACTGCAGTTCTTGCTCCGGCCGGCACACGTACTACAGGTGGTGCAGGTGGTGTTACATTGCCAGCAACAACCGGTACCGTTACCGCTGCAACCTTCACTGTATCAGGTCAGGCAAGCTACACTTACGCAATCACTTTGCCAGCTTCATGCAGCATCGCTGACGGTTCTTCACACACCATGACTGTGAATGCCTTCACCAGCTCACCATCTGCAACAGGTACTTTAAGCACCGGTGGTACACAGACACTGACAGTAGGCGCTACCCTTAACGTAGCAGCAGCTCAGGCTTCAGGTACTTACACCAATGCAACTGGTGTGCCGGTAACTGTAAACTACAACTAATCAAAACCTGCCTGCGGCAGGCAGGGTAGAAAGTCAAAAGTAGAAAGTATAAAGACAAAAAGAAGAAATCCAAGTAAAGCACTTAAAACATCAAACATATTTGTTTGAGTTACACAAAGCCTCCTAGGTATTCTTACCACGGAGGCTATTGTTTTTGTACCAAAACCAAATTCCCAATCCCAAATTCCACGATTAAAGTACCTTTGCAGTCAATGATAAGGATTGGAAAAATAGTTGCTACACACGGCATAAACGGATCTCTGATACTTAAACATGTGGTGGGAGATGCTACCTGGTTAAAAAAGGAACATGTACTGATGCTGGAAATGCAGAAAGGTAGTTTCATACCCTTCTTTGTTTCGGGGGTTAAAGCAAATAATCTGGAAGAGTATATAATTACTTTTGAAGACATAAACAAAGTAGAAGCAGCTAAAAAACTGGTAACCAAACATGTATATGTTGATGAAGCTATTCTTTCCAGCTTTGCCAGGCAATCTCCGCTACTTTGGATAGGATTTAGTATGACTGATAATAAAGCAGGGTTGATAGGTCAGATAGAAGATGTGATGCAAACTGGTAATCAATGGCTTGCAAAGCTTACATACCAGAACACCGAGATACTGGTACCGCTTATTGAACAAACAATTGACGGATTAGATATCAAGAAAAAAACCATTAATGTTTCGCTGCCGGATGGATTGCTTGAAGTGTACCTGGGTTAATATGAAAATTTGAAAATGTGTAAATTTGAAAATGCCTGTGGAGAGAAATATTTAGTAATACTAAAAAAATGAATTTAATTAATAAATATTAGAAAACACCTCCTCTCCCTGGGAGAGGTCGGGAGAGGCTTATGCGAATTGATATTATAACCGTTCTTCCTGAATTGCTTGAAAGTCCTTTTAACCACTCCATCATGAAGCGGGCAAAGGAAAAAGGGCTGTTGGAAGTACATATCCATAACCTCCGGGACTATACACCTTACAAACAGGCACAGGTGGATGACTATCAGTTTGGCGGTGGAGCAGGTATGGTGATGATGCCCGAACCTCTTGCCATTCTCATTGAGCTATTACAAAAAGACCGCAGATATGATGAAGTCATTTATATGACACCCGACGGCAGTTTGTATGATCAGAAAACAGCGAACACCCTCTCTTTAAAAGAAAACCTGATGATCATTTGCGGGCATTACAAAGGCATTGATGAACGTATAAGAGAATACTTTGTTACAAAGGAAATATCAATTGGCGATTATGTGCTGAGCGGTGGCGAGCTGGCTGCGGCTATCGTAGTAGACTCAATAGGCAGGTTGCTGCCGGGAGTGCTGAACGATGAAACCTCTGCCCTATTCGACTCCTTCCAGGATGGATTGCTGGCCCCACCCGTCTATACCCGCCCGGCCGACTTCAGGGGATGGAAAGTACCCGACATCCTCATGTGCGGCGACCCTAAGAAAATAGATGAATGGCGTCACGAACAATCCCTGAAACGCACAGAAGAACGCCGACCGGGGTTGATGAAGGAGGAGTGAAATATTGTCTGAATCACAGATTAAACGGATTCGTTGATTTCACGGATTGCGACAAACAAGACTTTCACTACTTCGAATCAGAAGCTTCGACAGTTGCTCAAACCAAAAAGGTATTAGAATTTACTTGTTACGCATATTAAGCACAAGCCTTTTAAACTCCATGCTTTTCGATCCGAAATTTATCAATAGCCCCACTTCCAGTTTGTAAGCGCGCAGGTAATTTAGAGTCTGTGCGACATGTACATCTTCCAAAGCTATTAATGCCTTCGTTTCAATGAGTACTTTGCCACTCACTACAAAATCAGCCCTGCGAGTGCCTATCGGTTCATCCAGGTCTTTGTAGTAAATATCCTGTTCAATTTCCCGGACAAAATCGAGTCCCGCTTTTTGAAGTTCATACGCCAGCGCCCTTTGATAAATCACTTCCTGGAAACCATTTCCAAGAAATTTGTGCACCTCAAACGCCGCCCCGATAATCTTTTCAGTGATGTCTTTGTGTTTTAAATGTTCCATTGTTTGATTTTTTGATTTGGTGAAATTATAAGATACAAAATGCAGAATCATAGTATTGCACGATACCCTATTCAAATATAAAAATAAAATCAAAAAGAATCCAAAACAATCAACTTTTTTAAGGACGATACAGACAACTCAATAAACAGACAACTCAGTAAACAGATAACTCAATAAACAGACAACTCAGTAAACACACCACTCAATCCGTGAAATCCCTAAATCCGTTTAATCCGTGATTCAGACAACTACCACACCACCAGTTTCTTACTCACCACAGTTCCATCCCCCGCATCCACCCTGCACACATACATCCCCTGCGGCAAGTCAACCCAATTCCACCGCCACCCAATAGATATTAATACCTATTTTTCTTTTTTCTCATAAAATCGTAATTTTGTAAGGTGGCAGATAAAGACCATATATTGCAACTTATAAAAAGATCAGTCTCCGGCACCGATCCCGGCGCTACACTCATCTTATACGGCTCCTATGCCCGTGGCGACTATAATGAGGAGTCGGATATTGATGTGCTGGTACTTATTGATCAGGAAAAGGTGACTATGCATGACAGGGAGAGAATATCATCTCAGTTAAATTCCATTTCACTGGATAATGATGTTCTGATCAGCCCATTCATATCCACTAAGCAAGGTTGGGCTACTCATAAAGTAACACCATTTCTGGAAAACGTGAACAGGGAAGGAATCTTGATTTGAGTGGTTTAACCCAAAAAACAAATCCTACAATCCTCAAATCCAATAAATCTTAGTTCTTTTTGTGTAAATGATAATTATTTCCTTACCTTTGCAGTCCGAAAAAATCATAACTAATGGACGCTGTAGCTTTTGTTCACGAACAAATTACCGGTAAGAAGGATTATCCTAAATTTAAGGCCGGTGATAATATTACTGTAAATTATAAAATTGTAGAAGGAAATAAAGAGCGTATCCAGTCGTTCAAAGGCGATTGTATCAAGCGCCAGGGCCGTGGATACACTGCTACTTTTACCGTTCGTAAAATGTCTGACGGAGTAGGTGTTGAACGTTTGTTCCCGCTTTTCTCGCCAAATATAGAATCAATCGTATTGAACAAGGCAGGCCGCGTTCGCCGTGCCAAGTTGTTCTACCTCCGTGAGCGTTCAGGTAAATCTGCACGTATCAAGGAAAAGAAACAGATACATCATACCGCAAGGGCATAAGTCTTAATTTATTCTATTTGAGGAAGGATACATGAAAGTGTGTCCTTCTTTTATTTATGTGGTATAAAACTAAGTGCCCCAAACCTGGAAAGGACTGGGGCACTTCACACACACTACACATATCCATTTAATCAACAAACCTCTTTAACAAACTGCCCCACCCTGCATCCGGCAGACCGAATTGGTTATAAGCAGCTTCCTGTCCGTTACCGGATGTTTCATTTCTTCGGTGAAAAGTGGCAAACAGGTGCTTCAGCCTTCTTTCTATCACCAGGGCGCCTTCCATATTATTGTCTTCTTCCTCATCACCATCTTTTTCTCCTGAATGCTCGCATGGCCTTATACGCATGGTAAAAGTCTCCATACTCAGGTCCGGATAGTCATCGTACTCCAGGGCTTCTATTACTACACAGCTATGTACATCTTTTAAACCCGGTATATTAATTTCTATATGATCACCTCTATGGGCCTTCCTATGCACTTCTTTACCATGACTGTCTTTCAGTAAGAAGACTGCCCCCGGCAAACTGCTATAACGTTTCCAGTTATTCACATCCAGCAAACGCTCTTTCGCATCCACAAAACTATCTTCGGCATATTCTACCGAATCAGCGATAATGGTATGCTCCATATTTATTTGCTGGCTGAAATGCTCTGGCATATAGAATTGGTTTGCGTACATGTTTCGTGGTTTATAATTATGTACAGAAAATTTCATGCCAGATTTTCAAAAACACGAAATTATTTTTCAACATCGCCTGCATTTAATTAAAAATAATATCAAATTGGCTTCCAATTCGCATTATTGAACTCCCATAAGGTGTTGTATCTTGGCTCCACATTTCATTCTTATGAAGAAACTGTTTTTTATCATGGTCTTACTGGGTTCAATATCAGTAAATGCCCAATCTATTGACAAATATTTCGAAAGTATCAGGAACAATACCGCCGGGCTGATAGCTTTCTTTTCCGCTATGCCGAAAGGTGGCGACCTGCACAACCATTTTTCAGGCTCTATATATGCCGAAACATACATAAGCTATGTGGTGCAAAAGGACTACTTTATAGACACCAGCAACCTTAAAGTAGACACTTTTAAAAATAATAGTGATTGCCTCCGGTTCAGCCAGTTGGAAAAAATGAAAATACTACCTGCCGTAAAACAGCGGCTTATTCAGAAATGGTCAGTGAAAGACTACAATGGCGTCAGCTACCCCTCCGATCTCCAGTTTTTCGAGACTTTCTCAGGGTTTGGTATAGCAAATAACAGCTTCAGGAGCATTGAAACAGGCCTGCTGGAATTGAAGCAACGTGCCCAAAGAGAAAATGTAACCTATATCGAGACAATGTTTACCAGCATACCCTGCGATAATACAAAAAGTATAGACGCCGGCTACAACAATATCCTGGAAAATGCACAGGGCCGGTTTGACGAAGCTTATACCGCCACCACATTGGAGCAGCTTTATCAGCAGATAGAGGAGCTTAATGTCAAGTCCTGCGCCGCCAATTTCAACAGCTCACTCGAATCACTGCACAACCGGCTGAAGATAGACGACTCCACTTTCACCATGCGCTACCAGAATTACGTAACGAGGGTAGTTCCGCCGGTTGATGTGTTCAAAGCGCTGGTACTCGCATTTGAGTCTGCAAATTCATGTCCGCTGATAGTGGGTGTAAACATTGTAGCCCCCGAGAACAACGAAACTTCCATGCGCGATTACTGGCTGCATATGCAGATGTTCAGATTCTGCCATAGCAAATACCCGAATGTAAAATATTCGATGCATGCCGGGGAGCTGACTCTTGGCCTGGTAAAACCTGAAGAACTTACCTGGCACATAACTGCTGCGGTGCGTACGGCAGGCGCCAACCGTATAGGCCATGGCGTAGATATGCCCTACGAAACCAAATGCTACGACCTGCTGAAATTTATGGCAAAAACCAACACCGCCATTGAGATTAACCTCTACAGCAATGAGTTCATATTGAAGGTGAAGGAAGACCAGCATCCCTTTAATATGTACAAAGAATTCAATGTCCCAATTGTTATTTGCACGGATGATGCGGGTGTGCTGCGGAGTAACCTTATTCAGCAATATGTGCTGCTGGCAAAACGATACAAAAATGTGACCTACCGGGACATTAAAAAGTACGTATACAACAGCATTGAATATAGTTTTATTAAAGAACCTGCCATAAAGAAAAAACTCAAAGAGCAATTGACCAGCCGTTTTGAACATTTTGAGAAAGAAGTTTTATCCGCACACCAATAACTATGGGCTTCTACGACCTGGATAAACAAGAACGGGATAATGCAGTACAAGAAATAAACCTGGATATAGCTAACGACATTAGTACCTGTAGCAGGCAGCATTTACTCCATTACTTTTCCGACGAAGACACCTATATCCGCAAAACAGCCTACCTCGCTATCGGAAAGCTTTATCTGGCTGAAAAGAAACTGCATAAGGCTATTATAAAGGAATTGGAATTTTTGTCTCAGCAAACCGACCCCAAAATAAGGCAAACCGTCATTAATACGGCCGGAGAAATCGGCAAATACAATTTCGATATTGTGCAGCATTTCTTTGATACCGGATTGTTTGATGAACATCATTCCGTAAGGAATGCAGTGATAGGCTCCATGAAAAAAATGGGTGAGAAAAACCCGGCGTCCTTAATCGAGTGGTCGCGAAAATATCTGCACCATGAAGACAAAGAAATTCGCCGCGAAATATGCCACGGCATAGAGCTGAGAGGCAGAACACACCCCGAAGATATTTTGCCCCTGCTTAAGGAATTGCAATTCGACAAAACAAAACGTGTAAGGTGGACATTGGTACACGTAATCGGACAGATAGCCTATAAAAAAGGCTGCCTGGAAAAAGTATTGGCCGAAATTATCATGTGGGAAAATAAAGACCTTGTAAATGATGCAATAGAAGAAATCATAGACGTGCACCACCGATACCGGAATTTCTCATTTTATACACAGGACGAGGCGAGGAGTATTGTTGTGAACTTTACCAAATAATCACATTTTGTTTATTAAGTATATAAATAAAGGACATTACGAATAATGTCCTTCTGGATCGCATATATTATTGTTGTTACTTATTTCCGGGTAATAGCCCTTAAACGTAACAGACAACAAAGGAAACGCTGGTAGTCAAAATAGAGTCCTAAATTGATAATTCCTCAACTCCAATCCAAATTCCCAATTCCCTTTTCCACCCAGAACGCTTACTTTTGACTCCTAAATTTTAAAACATGCAAGCCTGGATAGATTATCAAACTCAAAATAAAGACCGTTTTCTCAGCGAACTGCTCGACCTGCTAAGAATACCTTCCGTTAGCGCCGACAGCAAGTACAAACCCGATGTTGCCCGTTGCGCAGATGCCGTGAAAGAGCATTTGCTGAAAGCAGGTTGTGATAGTGCTGAAATTTGCCCCACAGCAGGCAACCCCATCGTTTATGGAGAAAAGATCATTGACCCGAAATTACCTACGGTTTTAGTTTACGGCCACTACGATGTGCAGCCACCCGATCCGCTGAATTTATGGACAAGCCCACCATTTGAGCCTGTGATCAAAGATGGTAAAATATACGCCCGTGGCGCCTGTGACGATAAAGGCCAGATGTTCATGCACATCAAGGCGCTGGAAGTGATGGCTAAAACCAACTCTCTGCCCTGCAATATCAAAATCATGATTGAAGGCGAAGAAGAAGTGGGCTCCGGCAACCTGGGCAAATTCCTGGAAGATAATACTGCAAAACTGAAAGCGGACGTAGTGCTTGTCTCAGATACCTCCATGATCAGTATGGATACACCATCTATTGAAAGCGGATTGCGAGGTCTGACAGCAGTTGAAATTGAAGTTACCGGCCCTGACAGAGACCTCCATAGCGGTGTATACGGCGGCGCCGTTGCCAACCCGTTGAATACTCTTTGCAAACTCGTAGCCTCATTGCACGACGAGAACGGGCACATTACCATCCCCGGCTTCTACGACAAGGTTGTTGACCTCACCGACGAGGAACGCAAGAATCTCAACCTTGCTCCTTTCGATCTTGAAGAATACAAAAAGGACCTCGGCATCAGGGAAGAATGGGGCGAAAAAGGATACACAACCCTTGAGCGTACCGGCGTTCGCCCTACCCTCGACCTGAACGGTATCTGGGGCGGCTACCAGGGCGAAGGTTCTAAAACTGTTCTGCCATCAAAAGCAAATGCAAAGATCACCATGCGCCTGGTACCCAACCAGCGCCCTGCTGAGATATCCGCATTATTCCAGAAACATTTTGAAAGCATAGCACCCGGTTATGTAACCGTTAAAGTTACCCCCGGCCATGGCGGAGAAGCCGTAGTTACCCCCACCGACTCCCCGGCTTACAAAGCTGCCGCAAAGGCAGTAGTAACCACTTTCGGGAAGGAACCAATACCTACCCGTGGTGGCGGCAGCATTCCCATAGTTGCATTGTTTGAAAAAACATTAGGATTAAAAACCGTTTTACTCGGTTTCGGACTGGACAACGATAACATCCATTCTCCCAATGAGAAGTATGATGTTGTAAACTTTTACAAAGGGATTGAAACGATACCTTATTTCCATAAATATTTTACGGAGGGTTTTGGGAAATAGGACTATTCCGATTCGTTATTACGATTATGATTTCAAGTTAACTTAAACAAGGCATTGAACCCTCAATGCCTTGTTTATTTAAAACAATCAAAATTCCAAATCCCCAATTCCAAATTCCTAAAAACACTAATCCTCACTCCCCGCATCCGGATTCACCAAGGAGTAATAATGCATTCCCTGGTACCCCGGATAGAACCCGGCGATTTGCAGCGTTTTGCTCTCTGCAATAGCTTGCTGCAGGTCATTAATTGATTTTATAGTTTCATTATTTATTCCTGTCACCACAAAACCCTTATGTATCTGGGTTTGCTTCGCTATGGTGCCATTACCGGGGTCTGTCATCATTACTCCGCCTATAATATTATACTGCCCTTTTTCGGTCTCATTCAGCGGGCGGAAAGATGCGCCGAGAAGTTTTCCACCTGATCCGGGTTTAATAATATCTGTTGTCAGGTTCATATTGGTTAGCTGAACCGATGCGGTATTACTCTTGCCATTCCTTGTGTAACTCACATTAATATTGTCACCCGGCTGGAACCTCGCAATCTGCCCCTGCATTTCCGATTCATTGCTTACCGGCTGTCCGTTCACTGCGGTAATTATATCTCCTTTTGTAAGCCCTGCTTTTGCGGCGCCACTATTAGGTTGTACCCTCATTACATACACACCGGCAATATCATCAACACCCAGTTTCGCAAGTTGCTCCCGGTCAGATACATATTCTACTCCCATGATAGCGCGCTGCACCGAGCCATACTTCATCAGGTCATTAACCGCCTTGCGGACAATATTAGATGGAATGGCATATGAATAGCCGGCATAAGACCCTGTTGGTGACGCAATGGCAGAATTGATACCTATCAGCTTGCCATCTGTATTCACCAATGCCCCGCCACTGTTCCCCGGGTTCACCGCAGCATCTGTCTGTATAAATGACTCAATGGCAGATGAAGAATTTGATTTGTTAACACCTATTGACCTTCCTTTCGCGCTCACAATACCGGCGGTTACCGTTGCATCCAGTGACAGAGGATAACCGATTGCAAGCACCCACTCCCCTAACCTTGCATCATCCGAGTTGGCAAACTCCATGAAACTCAGACTTTTCTTTGGTTCCACTTTAAGCACTGCAATATCGGTAGATGGGTCTGTCCCTATCACTTTAGCTTTTGCTGTTGACCTGTCATTAAATGTCACAGCTACTTCATCCGCATTTGCCACCACGTGATTGTTGGTTACGATGTAGCCATCAGCAGAAATTACAACGCCCGATCCTGATTCCTGCTGGCCTGGTATATAATATTGCTGCGGCCCGAACATTCTGCTGAAAAGATCATTGCCATTGGCCACCACCGTCCTCGATGCTGTTACTGTCTTTACATGCACAACAGCCTTTACCGAAGACTCAGCGGCATTCACAAAATTCACACTTCCTGCCGCAGAAGGAGGATTACCGTATCCGGCATAAGTAACATTTGTTTTAGGCGGATTTTCCGCTACATTAAAATAAGGAATCCTGTTCTGAAAATGCGATACTGCGAAGAGGGTCGCTACAGATGTCACAGCAGCTGTTAGAATGACCGGGATTAGTTTGTACTTCATAGTTTCTATTTTTTTTGTTTCAGTGATTAGTGCAACAAATTTACTACCAACTATCAGCAGAAAAAAGTTAAAGCGTGGTAAAAAAAAAGTTAAAAACTAAGGCTATTTGATACCATGGGTTGAGTGAAAAACCGTAACAGGTGGGTCTATACTTTCCTGCATATTAATGAGCTATAAATTTCTTACATTGCAGGAAAGTCGCTTCTCTATGAAAAAATTTGTCATCCTTCTTTTTGCTCTTCAATTATTAAGTGGCAAAACAATTCCCGGCATTTACCGCCACGACCGCGCTGAGAGCCAGTACATTGCCCTGGGAGCGCAGCCGCAGTTCGACTGTGTTGGGGTGTTCCTGAACAATGACATTCCCCACGGCTCGTGCGTGCTCATAGGCGACAGATATGTTTTGTCTGCCAGCCATTGCTTTCTTGAATTAGCCTACAAACAGCAGACTCCCATACCTGCAGAATATTTTGTCGTTTTCAAAGGGGTTAAGTATAGCGTAAAGAAAATAACGATTCCTCAACCTTACATTGATTCGCCCATGACAGGCCACTGCGACCTGGTGCTGATGGAACTGGAAACCCCTGTCACAAATGTGGTTCCCGCCACTACCTGCAAAACATTTGACGAACTGCATGCAGATGTAACAGGTATTGGGTTCGGTGTGTCAGGCCCCGCCGACAAGCCCGGCCTTGTAACGCTGCAGGGGAAAAAAATAGGCGGCGAAAATGTGATAGATACCCTATTCGGATTCGTTCGTAACAACTTGCCAACTATGATGTACTGCGATTTCGACCATCCAACAAATAAAGCGTGCAATAAAATTGGCAGCAGCACACCCCGCGATCTGGAATATGTATGCGGCGGCGGCGACAGCGGTGGCGGGTTATTCAGGAAAACAGCAACAGGCTGGGAACTGGTTGGCATTTGCGCCACGTTAATCTCTAACCCCGAGGAATTAAATGCAACCGGATATTACGGCATGGTAATGGGCTGGACAAGAGTGTCGGCATTTGCCGATTGGATAGATGCTAACATGAAATAAAAGAGATCAACTAATATCACTCCCTTCAATTTCACTTTGATTGCCAATTTTTCTATTTTGCAGCAAATCTTTGCAATATGTTATACCTCTTGGCAACATCCAGTTGGATCGGAATCGGAATTCTGGTACTCATCGCCTTCTTTATATTGAAGGTATTTTTCCGCAATTCCCCCGACGATTAAAGGTTCCGGGAAACGCTGACTTTAAATCCGCAACAGATTACAGGTTCTGTAGCTTGCGTATCCGGTATGGCTGGTCAGTATCACGCGAGTGGGTAATAAAAGCTATGCCAAACCGTAGTGAAAACATGATGGGCCGAACTGTTGGCGCCGCGTTTGTTCCTTCCTCGAAATATT
Source organism: uncultured Bacteroidota bacterium (assembly GCA_903839875.1). GTDB lineage: Bacteria > Bacteroidota > Bacteroidia > Chitinophagales > Chitinophagaceae > Nemorincola. The sequence continues at coordinate 762 of CAIMDZ010000006.1, read as the reverse complement.
TATCGGAAGTATTGATCATCGGCGTCATCATGAAACCGAAATCCTGGTTAAAAAACAGGTGAAAATTACCACCCAGCGGATAAAACTCCGCAAACCCCAGCCCAAACCGCAATACCATTGTATTTACCGCATCGCTCCGGTCTATGACGCTGTCGTAGGGCTGCCCGGTTGTTGACCATGTGGTATTCGACCACTTATGCTGCTCTACCATTGCGCCCTGCGCAAAACCCAGTCCAAGGGTAGCGTAACACTGCACCGAGCCCGACTTATTACACTGAAAAACCGTCATCGGTGACAGGTAATAATAATTGGTCTGTATCCTCATGTTGCTGCCGTGGCCACCGCCCTCATTATTATAATACAAGTCATAATTCTGGTTGATCTCCATAAAGCCCAGGCCAAGTCCATCGGTTACCGGTTTGTACTGGTACGAACCATATCCATAAGTAAGCGAGTAGTTATGACTTGTAGCAAATCCATACCCATCCCACGCAAAATAATAACTCTGCGAATGAGCAATAAAACAAGTTACCACCATAAATAATGTCAGTAGCGCATTTTTCATAAGTTAAGTTTTTTTAAAATTTATTTTTGCAAATGTAATACATTGAATTGATAGGTTGAATAGTTGATAAGTTGAGCAGCGATTCAGCGGCTAAATCGTTCTTTCAATGCATCAATGTAAGGGCAATACAATGCCTGTCGTAATGTTTTGGTTATTACGATTGTTGCCTTCCCGGTAAATGTGCTGGGATATTATGC
>CAIMDZ010000005.1 GCA_903839875.1 uncultured Bacteroidota bacterium | reverse complement strand
TATGAGCAGTAAACTGAATTACCTGGTAGTAGGCGAAGATGCAGGATCCAAGCTGGAAAAGGCGAAGAAATTAGGAACAGTAAATATCCTTACCGAACAGGAGTTTTTGAAGCTGGTGGAGGGGTAGAATTATAGATGTCCCACACCTGCAAGGTGTGGGACATCTATTTAATGACAAATACACCCCGGCCTGTTCGGGCAATTTTGTTTTGATTTTACAACTCCCTTTGCTGTCTTGTGTGTAGATGCTTTACAACTATTGGTTTTATGGATTCTGGCAAATGAATTTACCGAACCGGCTAAAAATAATGATGTGAGTAAAATAGAAATGGTCGTTTTCATTTTTTATGTTTTTATAAACTAAAGATACAAAATAATTTATATTTCCATCTGGGAATTTGATGCGTTATCTCCTGTGCCTTACCTCGCCTTTGTAAATGTATTGTAATACCTTGCTACTTTATCCCGGTTGTGGGCGATGAAATCGAGGTATTGGTCGTAGAAATCGTAATGGAAGCAGGTGACCAGCACATAACAATCAAGGAAGTTCTGTTTTTCCATTTTTCTTGCCTCATTGAGTAATGGGTCGGTGCTGTTTTTCAACATTTCTTCCCAACCATAGACCTCCATATACCGTGATTTGGTAAGATCGTTTGATTTGGTGATGATGCCATTTTTATCGCAATACCTGTTTATCTTGTCGTTAGCGGCCTGGTAATATTTCCATGGGCTGCCATCGGCCGCGGTATCATGATCCGAATATTCATTTAAACCATTTTTGCCGGTGTCTTCTACTTTATTCGGTAATACTCCACGGGGTGTCCATATTATGTTAACCTTTTTATTGGTCATGTAGGCGGCATCATCCATTTTCATAGCCATTGAGAAATCGGGGTATATGGTAAATGACCGTACCGCTTCGTCATAAGCTTTTTCATATTGACCGAGTTTACCCAAAGCATCTGTAAGGTATTTACTGGGCTCCAGCAGGTCAGGGTATTTATCTTTAGCAATCCTGAAAGCATTTATGGCCTCGGTATAGTCTTTAGTAGCATAGTAGCAGTCACCCAGGTACATTTGCGCTTTATAAAATTCGGGTTGTTCTTCTGTAGCACGTTTATAAAGAGTTGCAGCCTTTGTATAGTTCTTATTTGAAAATTCCTCATCTCCCTCGTTAAAATATTTCAGGGCTTTTTTATTCACGTTTGAATCAACATTTATATCTACAAAAATCCGTCTGAGCAGCATACAGGATCTTACCGCATCTTTGGACATAGCCGTTGCCTTTCGCAAGGTGTAAATGTATTTTGAGTAGGCAATCTGCGGCAGGCTGATCTTGCTGAGCATTTCCATTAACTGATTAGTTAGCGAGTCATTTTTAAGGGTAACTTCCTTACCTTTCTCATCTTTGGCAGTAACGCTTATTTGTGCCTGTAAGGGTTTGGTATCTTTATACTGAAGGTACCGGATGCTTGCCAGCATATCCCATCCATCTCCGAAATCAGGGTATTCTGCAAGCAGTTTTACTACATATTTTTCCGCGTCGTCTGTTTTATTATCCTGCACCAGTTCCTGTGCTTTTCCCAGTTTTTTGTCCAGTGGATTACTTTGTGCAAATGAATTAGCGGCAGATAGCATTAAAAAGCAAAATGCTAAAATGGAAATTGGAGCTTTTAAGGGCATAATGAGGATATTTGCAGTAAAGCTATAATTTTTTGTAAATCTGCCATAACCCTCAAAAAATAAAAAAAATAGCCACCCGATTTCAAGGTGGCTATTTTCTATAACTATTATTTCTACTAATTAAACTCAGTATCAGCAATTCCCTTGTTCACTTCTACCGATTTCACGGTCATATTGAATGTCTGGCCACCTGCCGTTTCTGAAACTTTGTAGGGTATTTTATAGCCGTTTGCGCCGGGTACTTCCCTGATATCGGAGTAATCAGATACCTGCATTTTTTCTCCTTCACCCTGTACTTTTCTTAAGAGCAATCCACTGGTTGCATCATAATATTCAACAGATTTTTTCCCTTTCCCATTCACAACATTCAGGACGTAAGCCTTGCCGCCGTTCACATCTTCCATCCCTTTCAATGTGCGCTTAATGCCATATTTTTCAGAATGAAGATCCCCGGCAATATCTGCCCCCTGGATGATCTCGTCGAGGTCGTCGCCTGTTATGTCTGCTTTCTGGCCCTGCGCTTCCTGGAATCCTTTAGTACCGTTATAAACCTGTTTTTGTGCCACCATGGATTTGCCACCCATAGTATATTCTATTGATTGCTTCCACATATTGGGCGCCTTCTTTATTTCAGTGATCACCAAAGGCATACCCTGCATTTCACTTGTGCCGTTGATCCTGATGTCTTTGATGCTATTGTAAGCTTTCTCTCCTCCCATTGCAGTAATGTATTTCTTATACACCTCATCCGCTGTTATGCCTGCAGGAGCGGCTGAAGTTTCAGTAGCTACAATTGGCTTGCCCGCATAGTCGTAATAATCAATTTTGCCATCAGCTGAATAATGCGCCAGTTTATTAGCCACATCATCCTTGCTGCCTGCCACTACTATATTTGCTTTTTCAGGCAGGATATATTTTTTCGACATTTCCATTACATCGTCAGCAGTTACTGCACTCAGGTTCTTCAGGTAGTTCTGGTAATAATCCTTTGGCATGTGGTAGCGTTCGATATTGATCGCGAATTGTGCCACACGTTTTGGGTCTTCAAGCCCGATGGCGAAGTTGCCGGATAAATAGGTGATAGAATTCTGTAATGCTGTTTCGCTTACTTTTTCAGTTTGCATCATCTTCATTTCATCCAATATGGCGCCAACAGCACTATCAGATACTGCATTGCGGCATTTTACGGTAGCAGAAAAAGAACCGCCAAGTACGTCTTCTCTAAGAGAAGAATAAGCACCATAAGTCCATGCATGTTTTTCACGCAGGTCGAGGAATAAGCGGCCTTGTGAGCCTCCGCCAAGTACTGTGTTGGCAACACGTGCTTTTATCACATCAGGTGTGCCGGGTAAAAGGTTTACCGGATAAGTCACGCTCACCACGCTCTGCACTGCTGCGGTTCTGGGAGCAAAAGATACTTTGGTAACCTTCGCAGTAGAAGCAGACAATGAAAATGCCGGGACGATATAATTAGTAACAGGCACTGTTGCTTTCTCCCATTTACCGAAATATTTTTCGATCAGGGGCTTTACTTCTGCCAGGGTGATATCACCCACAATAGCCATGTACGCCACATTCGGACGGAAGTAAGTTTTGTAGTAGTGTTCGCATTGAGCAAGTGTTATCTTCTTAACGGTTTCTTCAGTGGTCACTTCACCATAAGGGTGGTTGGCGCCAAAATTCACCACCGAGCTTACATTACGTACCATTGCATCAGGCTCGTTCTTCTGAGTTTCCAGGCCCGACATGGTTTTCTTTTTTGTTTTATCCATCTCAGATTCTGTGATTTTGGTATTCATGGCAATGTCTGCCATCAGGTCAAATATCTTCTCTGTATATTTCTTTAAACCGGTGCCCGACATCCCATCGCTGCTGATGCTGATGTTTGCTCCCATCTGGTCTATCTCGTTGTTCAGTTTGTCCTTTGTACGGGTTTTGGTGCCCGACAATAACAATTCCGACATCATATCGCGGTAGCCGATCATGTCGCCCTCCAGTTCCGGTTTTATGTCGAACTCGATATTGATGGCAATGGTTGGTAATTTATGGTTTTCAACCACGAAAACCCGCATGCCGTTGGGCAGCGTAAAGCTTTCTGATTTGCCGAGTTTAATTTCAGGGGCCGGGCCCGGCTTGGGTTTTATACTGCGGTCAACACCCTGCGCCCACAACCCTGTGGTTAACGCAATGGCAAGTATGGATAATGTTATTTTTTTCATCTTATAAAATATTTTTAAAGCTGATTAGCTGTTGTTTAAGGATTATTTTTTTACACCTTCTTTCTTTGGCGGCTTCGCGTCAGCCGGTTTTTTGTCCTTGTCAGATTTTGGAAGGTAGTAAACCACCAGCCTGTTTTCTTTGGTCATGTATTTATTGGCCACACGCTTAATATCTTCTTTGGTCACTTTTTTGTAAAGGTCCAGTTCGGTATTGATCAGGTTGGCATCGCCGCGGAAGGTATAGTAGGTAGCCAGGTTAGTCGCAACGCCAATGTCTTTCGTGTTCTGAGAAACGAAGTCGCTTTCTGCCTGGTTCTGCAGTTTTTTAAATTCTTCGTCAGTGACACCGGTTTTCTTCACCTTCTCTATTTCATCCAGCATTGATTTTTCCAGTACTTCCGGTGTAACGCCCATATTCGCGATACCCAGCATGATTGCAAGTCCCGGTTCTTCATTGCCAAGGTCGAACGCTGCTACCTGGGCGGCCTTTTCCTGTTTATCTACAATTTCTTTTTCGAAACGTGAGCTTTTGCCCTGCGATAATAATTGGGTCAGCAATTGAACCGCATAGTAATCGGCAGTGCCTTGTTTAGGAATATGGTATCCCAGTATTATTGCCGGCAACTGAATGTTGTCATAAAAATTCACACGTTTTTCGGCTTTCTGTACCGGTTCCACTTCGGTAGGGCGGGGTATTGCTTTGGTGCCTTTTGGAATGTCGCCATAATACCTGGTGATGAGTGCTTTGGTCTGGTCCTGGTTGATGTCGCCCGAAATAACCAGTACCGCATTGTTGGGCACATAGAACGTTTTGTAGAAATTCATAAACTCGGCAAGTGTTGCCTGGTCAATGTATTGCTCCTTGCCAATTGGGCTCCAGCGATATGGGTAAACAGTATAGGCATTGGTAAAGATCACGTTGATGAGCTGCCCGTAAGGGGTGTTGTCATAACGCTGCTTCTTTTCTTCTTTTACCACCTTGCGCTGTGTTTCCACACCTACAGTGTCAATTTTAGCATGCAGCATGCGCTCAGATTCCATCCAGAGGGCAAGTTCCAGTTGATTGGAAGGCAACACTTCGTAATAGAAGGTACGGTCCTGGGTAGTATTTGCGTTGAGCTGGCCACCGGCAGCCTGGATGAATTTCATATATTCACCACGTTTGATGTTGTCGCTGCCTTCGAAAAGCAGGTGCTCGAAGAAGTGCGCGAAGCCTGTGCGTTCGGGATCTTCGTTCTTGGAACCCACATGGTACATTACCGACACCGCGACAATAGGCGTGGAGTGATCTTCCTGCAGAATAACATGCAAGCCGTTAGGCATGGTGTATTCAGTGAATGTGATTTTGGCTGACGCCTGCTTTGCGCTGAAGGTCAGTAACGACGCGCCAAGGAGCATGCCTAAAAAAGCTTTTCGCTTCATAATTAATGGAAATTTGGCGCAAAAGTAGTTATAATAAGGCCGAAAGCTAAATTTTTGGAGAAATTCACCCTGAAAATCACCAGAGAAGGCACTGCTTTGATAAAAATCGATCAGATATATCTAATTTAGAGTGTGACACAAATGGTAATATATATGAGATTGCAAGTTGTTAATTTTTTGTTTTGCTTTTTGTTTACTGGTAGTGCTATCTTTAGATGTTCAGCCCAACTGGATCAGGATAGTTTTAAAATCACTTTAAAAATGTTGACGCACAAAGTGTCGGTCATGAAAATGGGGGATTCCTCTTTCATGAAATTTGTCGTTACTATTATTAATATGTCTGCTGAACCATTCGATTTTGGAGACCATCTGTTGTATCAATACAAGTCTCGCAATGATGGACCAAATTTTTATCAAAAAGCGCCCTATTATATGGAAGCAACAGATATGAATGGGTTTGCAGTATATCTTCCTGATTTTGCCGACATTGGCCGGATCTATGATTCTCATACAGGGAATGGGAAAAACATAAATAAAATTGTAGATACAGTATGGACGGGCATTTATACATACAGACCCGGGAAATATAGAGTCAGGTGGGTGTACGATCCGGCAAACGTTTTTATGAGCAATAAGCCTGAACAAAAACCAATTTATTCTAACTGGGAAACCATTGAGGTGACAAAGTGATCTGATTGTTGGCAATCATTTACCTTTGCCCCCAAATGATCAATACCGTATTATTCGACATGGATGGATTGCTGCTGGATACTGAGCCGCTGTGGGGTGAAAGCATGCTCCGCGTATCAGAAAAACATAAGATTCCGATAACCCGGAAGAAATTCAAAGAAACCACCGGCCTGCGCATATACGAGGTTACCGATCATTGGGCCATACACTATCCCTGGGATGGTAAGAGTTCGAAAGAGGTTGCCGATGAAATACTGGACGACATTATAGCCAGCTCAAAAGAAAGTGGCAGGGTACTGGATGGGGTAGAGGAAACCCTGAAATTGTTAAAGGCCCACAAATATAAAATAGGGCTGGCTTCCTCGTCCCCAAAGCACATGATAGATCAATTGGTGGATCATTTTGGCCTCACAAAATATTTTGATGAGATTACCTCTGCTGATGCAGTAGAATTGGGCAAACCTCACCCTGCGGTGTTTCTGCATTGTGCCGCGGTGCTTGGGTCCAAACCAAACGAATGCCTTGTACTGGAAGATTCCGTAAACGGAATGATAGCCGGCAAGGCTGCAAGAATGAAGGTGATCGTTATCCCCGATGAGCTGCACTTCGATGATCCCCGCTTTTCACTGGCTGATGCAAAGCTGAAGAGTTTGGAGGATTTTAGTTTGGAGATGATGTAGGTGTTTTGAAAATGCATTTTAGCTGATGTGAAACTTCAGAAGCATCAGGACACTACCTACTATAGCGAGGAACTGAACAACTCCAGCTATAAAGATATTCCGGGTAATCCTGACTTCCATTTCCCGCATTTCTAGTCGCAACGCAGAAGTTTCTTTTATTAGGTCTTCTTTAGTAGCAAGATTGGGTACTTGTTCATTTATCTCATCCTTCACATAAGACTTTACAAACGTAACTAACTGTTCCGCCTCGTTGTCGCCAAGTTTGCTTTTTAAGGCATTAAATAACTGTATGTCAGATATCTGTAATGTTGCCATAATGTAAAGTTAAGTAAAAATCTTATTTCTCAATACAGTGCGAAAACTATTAGCATATTAATAGACATAAAAGATCATTTTATGAACCATAGATTTCCCTGAAAGATGCCAAGTTGAAGAGTTTGGAGGATTTTAGTTTGGATTGGGTTTAATGCAAAATACAGACCTCATTCTTTTTCTATCCAATCATCCGTAAAGTTTCGCTTCTCTTTTTTCTGAGAGAATTTACCAGCATTATATTCGGCAGATTTGTTGCGTGGCATAGAAAGGCTGTACCATTCTTTAGTACTCTTCAATTTTGAGATATAAACGATCTGGCCTACATGGTAAGAGTAGTGCGCTATCTGCCTATTGATTGCCTCAAGAATGGTGTGACCTTCACCACGGATGTAAATTATCTTGTCGAGGTCTTCATTGGTAATGCTGTCGAGTGCAGTAAACAAACATTGCCAGCCTTCTTCCCATATCTTCATCAGCCATTCGCGGCCCAGGTCTTCATTTTCAAACTCTGCATCCCGCTTCCGCCAGGGCTTTTCACCGTCAGTTGATAGGAAGTCGGTCCACCGGCTGAGCATATTGCCCCAGAGGTGTTTAACGATAGCAACAATGCTGTTGCTGTCTTCGTTAGCCTGCCAGTTCAGTACATTGTCATCTACCTGCGACAGAGCTTTTTCTCCCAGTTGTTTGTACGTATGGAATGTGTGTTTCGCGCTATCTAAGTATTGTTTCATAAAAGCCCCAAACCCCTAAAGGGGCTTCCCCATGTTTTTTAATAGTTGTCATAAAATAGTTGCATTGTTTTTTTTAATATTTACGCCGAACAGAATGGCGGATTTTAAAATTTTCGACAAAAGCTAAATGCTTGGTTCAGCTTCAGGGATTTAGGGTTTCTCCGGCCGCATCTGCGGGAAGAACAGCACATCCTGGATAGACACCTGTCCTGTCAGCAGCATTGCCAGGCGCTCAATACCAAAGCCGATACCAGCCGTTGGTGGCATGCCGTACTCGAGCGCGCGCAGGAAGTCATAGTCTATGAACATCGCCTCTTCATCGCCGCGCTCCATCAGCTTCACCTGGTCTTCAAAACGAGTGCGCTGCTCTATAGGGTCATTCAACTCGCTATAGGCATTGGCTATTTCTTTTCCATTTACTATCAGCTCAAAACGCTCTACCAGTCCATCCTTTGTACGGTGCTTCTTAGTCAGCGGACTCATCTCTACCGGGTAGTCAATAATGAACGTAGGTTGTATATAATGCTTTTCACACTTGCCTCCGAAAATTTCGTCTACCAGCTTGCCCTTACCCATAGTTGGGTCGGTTTCAATATGCAATTGTTTGCAGACTTCAAGAAGGCCTCTCTCATCCATAAGACTAATGTCGAAACCGGTGTGCTCTTTGATGGCATCGTAAATGCTGATGCGCTTATACGGTGCCTTAAAGTCTACATTTACCCCTTCAATTGTGGTCGTAGTTACTCCGTTTGTAGCTAATGCAGTTTGCTCCAGCATCTGTTCAGTGGTTTCCATCATCCACAGGTAATCCTTGTAGGCAACGTAGAATTCCAGTATGGTAAACTCAGGATTATGCGTACGGTCCATGCCTTCATTTCTGAAGTCGCGGCTGAACTCATATACCCAGTCGAAGCCACCGACAATGAGGCGTTTCAGGTACAGCTCATTGGCTATGCGCAGGTACAGCGGCATATCCAGCGCATTGTGGTGCGTGATGAACGGTTTAGCTATAGCCCCACCGGGTATGCTCTGCAATACAGGCGTATCCACCTCCAGCGCACCCCTTTCATTCAGGAAGCTGCGGATGGCATTCTTCATCTTTGTGATCTTAATGAAGGTATCCCTCACATGCGGGTTCACGATCAGGTCGGCATAACGCTGTCGGTATTTGAATTCAAGATCAGTTACAGCGTCAAACACCTCACCATCCTTCTCCTTTGTCACCGGCATAGGGTGCAGGCTTTTGGTAAGCAAAGTGAATTCCTCAACGTGTATCGAAGTTTCACCGGTCTTTGTGACAAAAACATATCCCTTCACACCTATAATATCCCCGATATCCAGCAGCTTTTTCCAAACCGAATCGTACATGGTTTTATCGTCACCGGGGCATATCGCATCACGCTTTACGTACAACTGTATCCTTCCGGTGCTGTCCTGCAATACGGCAAAATTCGCTTTGCCCATGTCCCGCACACTCATTATGCGCCCTGCCAGTGATACGGTTTTAAATTCCTCTTTGTTTGCTTCTGTAAAGTTTTCTTTTATATGTTTCGAAGTATGGGTGACCTCGTATAAAGGAGCGGGATAAGGATTGATGCCCAATTCCAAAAGTTCCCTGAGTTTTTCACGACGTACTACTTCCTGTTCGTTGAGTGTTGCTTGCATGGGTGCAAAAATAGTTAAAAAGGGTTCGCGGCAGCTTACGAATTTTAAAAAAATGACTCGTGGAAAATTTGTGCCTGTTAACTAACGTTTACCAAAAAATACAATGCAAATCATTTGCATCTTATTCCAACTTATCTAATTTTATCCCAAACTCCCAATATGTCTCATCTACTGTTATATGCTTTGCCTGACTTCATAGTCCGCCATTCCGATATTTTCGTTGCAATAATCATTGGCGCCATAGGCGGATATATAGCAGAATTTATTGTTCCGGGGCGCGGCTATGGGTTCTTCGTTACTGTTGGTATAGGCATACTGGGCGGCTGGCTGGGTCAGTTATGTTTTGCATTTTTCACTGTCAAAACTGATATTCCTTACTTCAACCCTATTCTCCATTCCATTCTTGGCTCCATAATTATTGTAATCATATTCAACCTAATTACCCGCGGCCCGAAAATGAAGAAAGACAGGGATGTGTACGATTGGAATAATGAGTGAATGCCAGTTTAGAGTTTACAGTTGGCAGTTTACAGTTGACAGTTTACAGTTTACAATTGGCAGTCGCACTTATTTTTTGATATCCCCATAATTGCACGAGTGAATTCCTGCAACACCAAAGAATTGTCAACACTTGGGGATTTGAAAAAACTGATCAGCCAGACGCAGCCGTTGTTATTATTTCATTCCCGCGTTATTTCTTTTTCTTATCAGACTTCATTATTGAGGCCGTGTAAACTATTAAGCCGCCTATGAAGAGTAACGGTGTACCGCTAACATTACTATGATCCCAATTGCCATATTCGTTCGTAAAACTACCTTCCACGGGAATATTGAAAGCAATCAAATAAACCCCAAAAAGTAGCAGGATAACTCCGACAGCAAAAATGATAAATCTTTCCATAACGAGCTGAGCAATCAACTTAACTACCAATCAATTGCCGACTGAAAAACTACCTCCAACACCCACTCGCTCCGATCAACTGCAAACTGAAAACTGAAAAACTGCCAACTCACTTTAGCGTTTCATCCAGCCACTTGAAAAACTCGCGCTGCCAGGCTATGCCGTTTTGCGGATGCAGTACCCAATGGTTTTCGTTGGGGAGGTAGAGTAGTTTTGCTTTTACGTTGTGCAGCCTTGCAGCCTGAAAGGCTTCCAGCCCTTGCTCTATTGGTACACGGTAATCGAGACCGCCTTGTACGATCATGATGGGTGTATTCCACTTGTTTACAAAATTGCTGGGATTGAACTTTTCGTATCCTCCCGGTGCCGGTGATTTCCAGTACGGGCCACCTATATCCCAGTTGGCAAACCATACTTCCTCTGTAGTACCGTACCAGCTTTTCAGGTCGAACAGGCCGTCGTGGGCTATGAATGATTTGAAGCGGTTGTTGTGCATACCCGCCAGCATGTACACGCTGTATCCGCCATAGCTGGCGCCTATACATCCGAGGCGGCTTTTATCTACATAAGGCTCTTTGCTGATGTCGTCAATAGCAGCGAGGTAATCCTGCATGGGCAGGCCGCCCCAGTCTTTGCTTATTTCTTCATTCCACTTCACACCCCAGCCTGGCATACCGCGACGGTTGGGTGCAATAATAATATACCCCTGAGCGGCCATCAACTGAAAGTTCCAACGGATACTATAAAACTGGGACAGCGCACTCTGCGGACCACCCTGGCAATAAAGCAATGTAGGATACTTCTTCGCCGGATCAAAATCGGGCGGATAAATAACCCAGGCATGCAGCGTACTTCCGTCGGTAGTAGTGATGCTGCGCAACTTGGTCTGGCTCATTTTCAGCTTCATGTACACATTATCATTCTCATGTGTCATCTGAATCATATCGCCATATTTTGGCTTTACTTTGTAGAGTTCTGTAGCATGATTCATGTCGCACCGGGTCACGATTACTTCTTCCCCGCTCTGCCCAATCACGCTGTTTATATCCCACTTGCCCTGGGTGATCATATTTACAGGATGGTTGACAGACTCACGGTCAGGCACCGCTACTTCAAACAGTTGCTGCGTACCCTCAAACGGCGCATTGAAGTATATTCTTGCATCGCCCCTGCCCCAAATAAAACCATCCACGGTGCCATCCCATTTTCCGGTCAGGTTGGTCTTGGTTTTGGATTCTACATTCATTACTACAATATCATTTTTATCGGCTTCATAGCCATCACGACCCATGCTCATCCAGGCCAGCTTCCTGCCGTCCCTGCTGAAAACGGGGTTCTGGTCGTAGCCCATCATGCCCTCTGTCCAGTTCTCGGTTTTGTTTTTTTCTACATCGTAGAAATAGAGGTCGGTATTGGTGCTTTGTGCATATTCCTTGCCTGATTTCTTTTTGCATACATATACCAGTCCCTTGCTATCCGGAGCCCACACCAGGTCCTCCGCCCCGCCAAATGGTTTTTGCGGACAATCATATGCCTCATCATCCATGATATCCTTTACGGTTTTCTCCTGGATATTAGCCAAAAAAATGTGGGAATGTTTACCATTCTCCCACGCATCCCAGTGGCGGTACATGAGGTCGGTGTATACCTTTGCAGTACTATTGGGCAGATCGCTGTAGATATCTGTGGCCAGTGTTGGTTGTATCAGCACCTGTTTTGAGAAAGCCACATACTTCCCATTGGGAGATACCCATACATTCTCTGCTTCCTGGAGACCGTTATATATTTCCTTCCAGGTGCTGCCGCTATCTTTGCTTTCGTATAATATGTTGTCGTAGTTGCTGTACCACGTCTTATCAAACCGCTGCACATTGGTTTTGCCGGCTTCGGTAGTCCATTCCTTCTTTGTTCCCTGGGCTATATTAATGCGGTACTGGTGGCTTACGCTCTTTTCGCTCTTCCAATCCACGCTCTTTGATGAGTAGTATACAAATTTCCCATCCCTGCTCATACCATCTGCCGATACCCTTTTCAGGCTCCAAAGTAGTTCCGGGGACATCAGTTCCTGGGCCGATGCAAAAGTGGCAAAGGCCAATAGTAATGGTAAAATGATTTTTTTCATATTGTGTGTTGAAGGTGGCAAAAATAGTAAAGTTAACCCTAAATCCATCCGCTGAAAAATCGGCACCTTGTTACGGGACTTTGCTGGTGAATGAACTTTCAGCAATGGCTCATTTTTGAAAGCATGTCAGATGAACAATTGTATGGGGGTACTGCCAATGTGCTGCAGGACATTCAACATTCACATTTCAAAATATATTTATATATAATATGGCATAACATATATATTGTTGATAAATTTTTTTTAATCGGCTGAAATATTTGCCTGTGGCATATATTTATGAAAATCTATTTCCATCCAGATAGTCAATGGGACAGGCTATTGTAACAACATAGATTTATCCACAATCTCCCGTGTTACCTACCCTCAATTATCAATAAACCCTATCCAAAGGGTGGTATTATTAATTATATAATGTAATAACCTAGATTTATCCAATTTTCATTGTCGTATTTTTCAATTTTTTTGTGGATATCTTTGTTTCAAAATGGGTTATAATCCTTTACCAGCAACCATATTAATATTCGCTGAATGTCGTATCATTGTCGTACTTTTTTAGAGTGCGACAATGATAAAATCCACTCAATCCTACTGCCTGCAATCCTGACTTAACAGAACTACCACCATAGCAGCAGTAATCCATTGCCCATACTCACGAGTAATCGGTATGCGACCGCTTTTTCATTGTCGCATTTTTTTATTTTTTTGCACACCTTTAAATTGGTAATCAATCGTTTATAGTAAATCATTGTCGTATCATTGTCGTACTTTTTTAGAGTACGACAATGATAAAATCCACACAACCCTACTGCCTGCAATCCTGACTTAACAGAACTACCACCTAAGCAGCAACAATTACTATGCCAGACTTTTGGAGAGTTACCAACATTTTTTGCTGGAAAACGGGGTTAAATTATTGATTGATTTGAGGTTGTGGTGAACGAAAAATTGTAGATATCTTTTTTGGGGTGAAATTGTGGCAGGGATTTGGCAGATGGTATTAATTTGCAAGCGGACGCTTGCAAATGACAGGACCAAGCATGACTTGGACCAGTGTGGAAAATCGGAGCCCCGGCAGAAACGGGAAAAATCTCACCCTTTGCACATAAATTTTCTCATATTCAATTATTGCCCGTACCTTATTGCCAGATATTTTACTTATTGTATTCCTTTAACTAAAATCCTGAAAAAGTAAAAACTTTCTTATATGAAATACTACCTAAAACTTCTAATCGCAGCAATCGTATTCTTCTGCGCCAGTCAATCTGAGGCACAAATTGTTATTACTGTTGCCGGCACTGGGTACAGGCGGCTTTGCAGGTGATGGCGGACCAGCGACTGCCGCCTTGATAAACGTTCCATGGAATATAGGTTCGGACCTTGCCTGAAATGTTTACTTCAGCGATTACAACAACCGCCGGGTACGTAAGATAACCCCGGCAGGCGTTATCAGCACATTTGCAGGCACCGGCGCATCGGGATACACCGGCGACGGCGGCCCGCTTTCGAAAACTAACAACTCCAAGTCCGGCGAAGTCTTCCTGACAATGGCCTGTCCCTATTTTTTTTCGGGATCGAGGCGGTCGTCAACCTCATGCTATCTTCCCAGCCAAGCTGTCAACGGCAGTCTGCAGACTGCCATACTTCCCCTCAATTTCTTTTAGCTGTATTGGGTACAACCTGAGCGTAACGCGCTTTTTCACTTCGTTCGGATATTTCGCCTGTAGTGGCGATTTCTTTCCGGCACCGGCCCGCGCACCGCCCCGGCCGTTTGCCGATAGCTACCGGCACCGATTTGCCAAATGACACCACATCCATCACCAAACACCGACGATCCAAGGAAAACCCTGAAAAAATAAACCCCGCCATAAGGCAGGGTCCATTTTTAAAAATGATAAAATCAATTGATTACTTCATAATATTCAGTGTCTTTACAGCCATGAATTCGCCATTATGATTTAAAGCAATATAGTAAATACCGGATGTTAATTTATCAGAAATTGACACCTGCGTGCTGTTTTGGCCGCTGCCTAAAGACAGTTTGCCGGATGTAATTTCTGCTCCTGTTGTACTGAAGAGCTGATAGCTCCAGTTACCAACCTGTGCACCAGGTATATTTATAGTAAAGGTGTTATTGGTAACTGGGTTTGGATAAATACTGAAATCAGCATTGGCAGATATGGATTTAACGCCCGTGGACAAATCGGTGTTGAAATTCTCGGCCAGTGTTGTTGCTGAAGAAGGCGTACTGAAGGTACTGTCTGTAAATGTTATCTTAGCTAAAGGTCTGCATTCGTTTGGCCGGAAAAATTCTTCTGTATAGGCTGCAATTCTTTGACCTTCAGTAATACCTAAAGTAGACAAAATAAGTGCGGAAGGAACAGCGCCATTTATAAAAAAACTATCAATTGCCACATTTCTTTTTCTTATTTGCAACACTAGTGTCATGTCACGCATGAATTGACGGATAAAGTTTTAATAATTTCACCCTTGCATCCTCACAGGTGAAGTGCCATTTTATTTTGGCTTCCTTATTGTTCCGGTGAGTTTGCCATGCACCTGCTTCTGATTTCATT
>CAIMDZ010000004.1 GCA_903839875.1 uncultured Bacteroidota bacterium | reverse complement strand
GGTAAATGAACAACAAGGACGAACCCTGAAAGGGTTTCCCGTGGTATCGGATGTGCGGAGAAAGTTTAAGTCAATGAAATTGCCCGACAGGGGTTGAATGTGTTAGTTTTATTAAGAATTGAAACATTTCGATTCAATTTTCCATAGCCCACGGTTTTAACCGTGGGTAAAAATCATAACTGGATCACAACCGTTTTAACGGTTTACCAAACGCATCCAAACCGGAAAATAATAATGGAAGAACCAACTAAATACAAAACCATCTCATCCCCCGCCACTGGCGACTTCCGCGACCGTGGCAGCAAATTCTTCGCTTACGCATACCCTGTTAATACATCAATCGAAATAAAAGAAAAAATACACACCCTCAAAAAAGAACATCAAAAAGCAGTGCACCACTGCTATGCCTGGCGCCTCGGCACCGATGGCAACCAATTCCGGGCAAACGACGACGGCGAACCCTCCGGCAGCGCCGGCAAACCCATCCTTGGGCAAATAGACAGCATGGGACTGACCAATGTTTTAGTAGTAGTAGTTCGATATTTCGGCGGCTCATTACTTGGTGTCCCCGGCCTCATAAATGCCTACAAGACAGCCACAGCCCAGGCCCTCGAAACCGCACCCAAAACCGAAAAATGGATCGAAAACCTATACTACATAAACTTCGACTACCCCGCCATGGGCGAGGTCCTCTACCTCCTCAAACAATCCGAAGCCACCCTCTACCACCAGGACCTCCAGCTATTCTGCTCCATCCTGGCTGGCATCCCGGTGAAGCATAGTAGTGAATATGTAGCGCGGCTATCAGAAATTCGTGGGGTGACCGTGAAGGAATCTGGGGTAGAGTAAAGGATTAGACAATTATCATTACTTTTATGTTTAATGAAAATATTTGGGCTTGTTGATTTGCTTTATTGTTTAATTTATTTCCTGGCTCTTCCATACCTGATTGCAGGTCTTTTGGGTCTCATTATAGGAAGTGGATTATTGATTTCCGTCGGATTATTTTTGAACCCTTTGTATATATTAAAAGAAGACAGTGTCACAGTATTTTCGTTGTATCCGTTCAAGAAAAAAATAATCGTGCCGATTAAAGAGATAAAAAGAATAACATTCGAATTGAACTACAAAACAACTAAGATAAATTTCTTTCTTGCAGACGAACGCGATTTTGTTCGCACTGAAACAATTGCCACCAAACGGACGATAAGGATGCTCTTCAATTATTTTTCTTCCCTTGGCTTCACTCCTGAATCTTTGGGGAAATATGCATCAAAGGTATAACCGCATGAATAACTTCTTTTATTAATTCCATTCGCATAATTGCAAGCAGACAAAAATACCACCCTCATAAAATCCGAAGCCGCCCGCCTCGGCTTCACCTCATGCGGCATTGCCATTGCCACCCAACTCGATGAAGACGCGATCCGCCTCGAAAAATGGCTTAAGAACGGCTACCAGGCTGGCATGCAATACATGGAAAATCACTTCGACCTCCGCATAGATCCACGCAAACTGGTACCCGGCGCTAAGTCTGTGATCACGTTAATGCTCAATTATTTCCCACTGCAACACCAGCAACCACAAGCCCCCAAAATCGCCACATACGCCTATGGTTCCGACTACCACTTCGTCATCCGCGACAAGCTCAATCAGCTATTGGAATTTATTAAGACCAACATCGGCGACGTTAATGGCCGTGGCTTTGTGGATAGCGCTCCCGTGCTGGAGCGTAGCTGGGCAGTGCGCAGCGGACAGGGATGGATAGGTAAAAACGGAAACCTGCTTACAAAAAGCTCCGGCTCATTTCTATTCATCGCCACCCTCATCACCGACCTCGACCTCATACCCGACGCACCCTTCTCAACAGACCACTGTGGCACCTGCACCAGCTGCATAGATGCCTGCCCTACCGATGCCATCGTTTCACCAACGGAGATCAATGCCGGCAAATGCATCTCCTACCTCACAATCGAACTTAAAGACGCCCTCATCCCATCCGAATTCCACAGCAAAATGGAAGGCTGGATGTTCGGCTGCGACATCTGCCAGGATGTCTGCCCCTGGAACCGCTTTTCCAAACCCAACACCGAACCCCATTTCACCCCCATCCCCGAAATCCTGAACCTCTCCCTCAAAGAATGGGAATCCATGACAGAAGAAACCTTCAACAAAACATTCAAAAACTCCCCCCTCAAAAGATCAAAATGGAAGGGCATCCGAAGAAACATTAAAGCAATAAACCATCAATAAAGGCTGATTAACGGGAAAGAGTTGAAGATTTATTCTCCTGTGAAGCCCCTTTAGGGGTTTGGGGCTTAGGGATTTAGGGCTTACTTTTGCACCCATGCCGGTAATATCACATCGTGGCGCGCTGATGCCGCCATCTCCTATTCGTAAATTAGTTCCATACGCTGACGCAGCAAAAAAAAGAGGTACAAAGGTTTATCACCTCAATATTGGTCAGCCCGATATCGTTACCCCACCATCCATACTCGATGCTGTTCGTCATACCAATATGACCGTACTCGAGTACAGCCCCAGCCCCGGTTTCGAAAGCTACCGTAAGAAACTGGTGGAATACTACAAACGATATAACGTAAACGTTACCTCAAACCAGATCATTGTAACAACAGGTGGTTCAGAAGCTATTTTATTCGCAATTATGAGTTGCATGGACCCCGGTGATGAGATCATTATCCCCGAGCCCTTCTATGCCAACTACAATGGCTACGCAACAAGCTCAGGAGTTAAAGTCGTTCCAATCCCTTCAACTATTGATAATGGCTTCGCCCTGCCTTCTATTGATGTATTCGAAAAAGCAGTCACCACACGCACCAAGGCTATAATGATCTGCAACCCGAATAACCCCACCGGTTATTTGTACAGCATTGAAGAATTAAATATCCTCAAAGAGATCTGCCTCAAACACGACCTGTTCCTGTTTAGTGATGAAGCCTACCGTGAATTTTGCTACGATGGCGCCGAACATACATCAGTGCTTGCTATGGAAGGCCTTGAAGAAAACGCGATACTGCTCGATACCATTTCCAAACGGTACAGTGCATGCGGCGGCCGTATTGGCGCATTCGTTACACGCAATCAGCATGTACTGGATGCCGCGATGAAACTGGCCCAGGCACGCCTCAGCCCGCCATCTTTTGCACAAATCCTGGGCGAAGCCGCGGTTGACCTGCCCGCAAATTATTTTGATGAAGTGCATGCCGAATACACCTCACGCCGTGATGTTCTTGTAAATAGGCTGAAAGCGATAAAAGGCGTAAAATGCCCGTTACCCGGAGGCGCCTTTTATGCAATGGCACAGTTGCCCGTCGAAGACACTGAAAAATTCTGCCAATGGCTGCTGGAAGAATTTTCGTACAAAGGAGCCACAGTAATGATGGCCCCCGCAGCAGGATTCTACGCGACTCCGGGCAAAGGAAAGAACGAAGTTCGGCTTGCTTATGTGCTCAACAAAAACGACATAAATGCTGCAATGGATTGCCTGGAAGAGGCGCTTAAAGTTTATAAATAAACGAAAATATCAAACTATTTTCAGTAAATTTGGATAAATTAATTTATACCTTCTGAAATGATGGAACGAATCACTATCAATCCTGAAATATGTCACGGCAAACCTGTGATACGTGGCTTGCGGTATCCGGTTGAGATGATGCTTGATCTGCTTGCTTCCGGAATGGAGGAAAAGGAAATTTTAGAAGACTATCCGGATCTTCATAGAGAAGACATTTTGACCTGTCTTGAATATGCAGCTCAGTTAACCCATATTAACAGTATTTATAGGATTGCTGTATGAATTACTCTTTTACAGAGACCGAGAACCTGTTGAAAGAAAGTACAGTACTTTACGGAAGGAGTGACCAGTCCTTAAAATTTATCGTTGATGCCCAGTTACCCAAAAAACTGTCGGATTTTCTAAACAGCAAGGGATTTGATTCCATTCATACTTTGGACCTTCCTGACAAAAATGCAACTTCTGACAGGTTTATTAAAGAAAAATCCCTATCCGAAAAGTTGGTACTGATAACAAAGGATGATGATTTCTTGCAATCATTCTTAATTGAAAAAAGCCGTTCAAGTTAATCTTAGTGAAAACAGGTAATATCAGCAATACTGCTTTAATAAACATTTTTGAAAAAGGATTATTTGTCATAACCTCTTTAATATCACAACACCCTTTGATTGAAATAACAAAACAGGAGATTATTGTGCATAATTAATAATCCCGTCTGATCAGTACTATAATATTCATAGCTTTACAAACATTGATCTTAATGTAGTTATGCTGCAAAAGTTAGTTATAAATAATTACGCAATCATAGACCACCTGGTGATCGAACCCGATGCGCATCTCAATACCGTTACCGGTGAAACAGGTGCCGGTAAGAGCATCATCCTGGGCGCCCTCTCACTCATACTTGGCGAGCGCGCTGATACCACGGTATTGATCAATAAAGAAGAAAAGTCCGTGATTGAAGGCTACTTCGATGTAAGCAGCAATGAAGTATTCAAAAAAGCCCTCGCAGCCGCCGAACTGGATTATGATCCGCAATGCATCATCCGCAGGGAGATTGCTGTCAGCGGTAAATCACGTGCATTCATTAACGACACACCGGTCACACTCACTATCCTCAACAAGCTCACCTCCCTGCTCGTTGATCTGCACCAGCAGTTCGACCATCTTGCCCTTGAAGACGATAACTTCCAGATGGAAGCAATTGATGCTATTGGCAGTAGTGCCGAAGTGGCGGAGAACTACCGCAAATTATATTACAGGCACAAAACCATTAAACAAAAACTGGCCGACCAGCGGGAGCGGCATGCCCAATGGCAAAAAGAATCTGACTACAAACAATACCTGCTGGATGAGCTGCTGCAGGCGTCTTTCAAAGAAGATGAGATAGAGCAGGCTGATCTGCTGCTAAAACAAATGAGCCATTCGGAGCGTATCATCAGTGTATTACAAACGGCCCGGAATTTCCTTGATGAGGGTGAACAGCCATTGGTCAATGAACTGAAAAAGATAAGCCAGCAGATACAGGGCATAGCCGATGTAATGCCCGAATTAAAACCTCTGCAGGAACGTATATCATCCGTTTGGGCAGAACTGAAAGACATTGCCGGTGAATTGGAAAATGAAGAAGGTAAAGTTTTGCTCGATCCTGAGGAGATGGAGCGGTTACAACAAAGGCTTGACCTCGGTTACAAACTGTTTAAGAAGCATGGCGTAAAAACAACTGCCGAACTCCTGGCATGGCAATATAAACTGGAAGATGAATTAAAAGCTACCCTTGATATTAACGATGCTATAGACAGGCTGGCCCGTGAAGAAGGAACGGTTTATAAAGAACTGGTTACCGAAGCAGAAAAACTTTCCGCACAACGTAAAAAGGTAATACCCTCATTTGCAAAAAAGATCAATGAATTACTGGGCCTGGTAGGAATGCCAAATGCCCGGTTTGATATTCGCCTTGGGGAGATTGCCCCTTCACCCCATGGGATAGACCACATACAATTCCAGTTGGATGCTAATAAGAGCGGTCAGTTCCAGTCTTTACAAAAAGCCGCATCAGGTGGTGAAATGAGCCGCATCATGCTCTGTATAAAATCGCTCACTGCAAAAGCCCTGCACATGCCCACATTGATATTTGATGAGGTGGATACCGGTATTTCAGGTGAAGCGGCAAGGCAGGTAGCCATACTGCTGCGCGAATTATCGCAATACCACCAGGTCATATGCATCACCCATCAACCGCAGGTAGCAGCAAGAGGCTCCAGGCACTTCTACGTATTCAAAGAACCGGATAAAAATAAACGCCTTTCCACCAAAGTCAAAGTGTTGCAACAAGACGAGCGCATACTCGCCATCGCCCGCATGATAGGCGGCGAACAACCCAGCGAAGCCGCGATTACCAATGCGCGGGAACTGGTGGAAGTATGATTGCAATCCAATAGCCTCATAGTATCGTGTCAAACGTAAAATATCTAAAGCCACCAGTAGCCCCGGCCGTAACAAGTTCCCGATTTTTTTCGGAAGGTTGGTTTATAAGTAAAACCAGGCTGACACTAACTGAAATAAGCATACTGTATAATTGATAAAATTCACCTGAAATAAAAATAGAAACTAATCTTAATACATCATATCGCACAAACTGGCAGCATAAAGTTTGGGGCCTTTCTTTGCCGTTATCTTATTTTCTTTTTTTACCTTGTTCCTCTTAAATATTTTGTATGTCAGATCGCAGAAGATTTGTAAAGCTTTCATTATTAACCTCAGCCGGATTACTGGCGGGAAAAGGCCTGTTTGCCAAATCCCGCACCGGCTTTAAACCTGCCGTTGTGAAAGGTAAACCTGTCGTAATAGCTACTTGGGATTTCGGAAAGGCAGCCAATGCCGAAGCATGGAAAATTCTGGAAAAAGGTGGCCGCGCACTTGATGCTGTGGAAGCAGGTGTAAAAGTTCCTGAAGCAGACCCGACCAACCAATCCGTAGGCCTCGGTGGCCGCCCCGACAGGGATGGAAGGGTAACACTCGATGCATGCATTATGGATGAAAACAGCAAGTGCGGTTCGGTGGCCTGCCTCGAGCATATAGTACATGCCATTTCAGTGGCTCGTGCAGTAATGGAAAAGACACCGCATGTCATGCTGGTAGGCGACGGCGCTTTGCAGTTTGCCCTTGAATGTGGTTTTAAAAAGCAGAACCTCCTTACTCCTAAAAGTGAAGCAGAATGGAAAGATTGGCTGAAAGAACATAAATACAAACCGGTAAAGAATATTGAAAATGTGCTCCCTGGCGGCGAGAAAAACCATGACACCATTGGCATGGTGGCTATGGATACAAATGGCAACATGAGTGGCGCCTGCACTACCAGCGGACTATCCTACAAAATGCATGGCCGCGTTGGCGACTCTCCCATTATTGGCGCCGGACTGTATGTAGATAACGAAGTGGGTGCGGCAACAAGCACCGGAGTTGGTGAAGAGGTTATCCGCATAGTAGGATCTCACCTAGTAGTGGAACTGATGAGGCAGGGCCTCGATCCCGAAGCGGCATGTAAAGCAGCAGTAGAAAGGATCATAGCCCGAAACCCCGAAGCATCCAAAGAAGTACAGGTGGGCTTCCTCGCACTCAACAAAAAGGGCGAGTATGGAGCATACGCTCTCCAGGACGGGTTCTCCTACGCTGTAAGAAGCGGCTCAGTAGAAGATATCTACCATTCAAAATTTCATTATCATTAACCTCCATTTTCATCGCGAGCTCCATCGAAGACCATTGTCATCGTGAGCCCCGTCGAACGATACATTCACTCATTTTCAAATTTTCAAATTCCCCAATTTTCAAATTAATTAAATGCTCTTAGAAATTTGCGCCTACAACATCCAATCCTGTATTATCGCTGAAAAAGCGGGCGCTGCAAGAATTGAGCTTTGCGCCGACCCCGCGGCAGGCGGAACCACACCCAGCTACGGCACTATCCACTATACCCTCGACAAACTATCCATTCCTGTTTTTCCCATGATCCGGCCCAGGGGTGGCAACTTCGTCTATGATGCCGATGAACTGGCTATCATGAAAAAGGATATACTCACCTGCCGCGAACTGGGTTGCCCCGGCATCGCAACTGGAGTACTTCTGCCCAACGGCAATATTGACACCGAACAAATGAAGCGCATAGTGGATTGGGCGCACCCTATGACTGTTACCTGCCACAAAGCCTTCGACCGCACACCCGACGCCTTCAAAGCGCTGGAAGACGTTATTGCATCCGGCTGCATCCGCATCCTCACCTCCGGCCTGAAAGACACCGCCATCAATGGCGCAGCAATGCTCGCCCAACTCGTATCCCTCGCCGCAGGCCGCATCATCATAATGCCCGGCGGCGGAGTAAGATCATCCAATATCGCTCAATTAATAAAAGACACCAAAGCCACCGAATACCACAGCTCAGGACTGATAACAATGGGAGAACCGTATATTGCGGATGAAGAAGAAATATCTTTGATGGTTGAAAGGTTGAAAAGTTGATTAGTTGAACGGTCGCGACAAGAGGCTCGCTCCGTGCATTTTCAAATTTTCACATTTTCAAATTTTCAAATTCTTCTTTGCAGATACTTCCCCAGCACATCAAACTCCACATTAACCATGCAACCCTCCTCTATGGTATGGAAATTTGTATGTTCGTATGTGTAAGGAATAATAGTTACTGTAAACTCATCCCTGCCAACATTAAAGATGGTAAGGCTTACCCCATTGAGGCAGATCGAACCTTTTTCAATAACCAGTTGGGTAAACTCCACCGGGAAGCGGAACCTGAACAACCAGCTCCCCCCCACCGCGCTCCGCTCCACGCACTCCGCTCTGCAGTCAATGTGGCCCTGCACAAAATGTCCGTCCAGCCTGTCACCCACTTTCAGTGAACGTTCTATGTTTATTTCATAGCCTTTCCGCCAGGCGCCAAGGTTCGTCTTTGACAGTGTTTCGGCAACAGCTGTTACTTTATGTTCATTAGCGTTTACAGCTTCTACCGTCAGGCAAACACCGTTATGCGCCACACTCTGATCTACCTTAAGTTCTGCAGAAACAGGGCTTTCCAGCACGAAATGAATATTTGACCCCTCCGCCAGAATGTCTTTAACGATAGCTGTACATTCTATAATGCCGGTAAACATGCTGCTATAATTTGTATTTGAGTTTGGCGCTTCCGCTATGCACAGTGGTAACTCCCGTATCACTGGCTACCTCGAAGTTAATGTAGAGTACAGAATCATTCAGCCTGTCCTTGCTAAGACTTCCGTATACCGTATCCCCAACGGTACAAAATGCCTGCCCCCGCACCCTGGTAGAAGTATCCCCGATGGCAGTATCAAGGGTAGCATAAAAATTGACGCCTGCGGTAAGATTCAGTAATGTGCCCGATGAACAAAACCCCGAGATCGAAAATTTGGTGTTTGAATTTTTTGTTATCCTGATCTCAATCGTATCAGATGCAATAAAATAACCTGTAGTTTTAAGTAATACAGAGTCATGATATTCATAAACCCCTTTAAAAATATCAGTAGGATAAAAGCAAACCGTATTATCCGGCGTGCCTGGGAAACCCCAATTGTAATTTACCGCAGTCGGATCATTACAATAGGGATTGTTAAGCCGCGGATCAGGCGTAGCCTTCTTATCCGTGTACTTGGCACACGACAGAAGTACTGCCGTAGTAACAACAAATAAGACGAATATGAATCTAATATAGCGCATTTTTATACTGGAATTTGGTCCCGATAGCTATCGGGAGGGATTAGGAATTAGGATAGCGAGAAAGGTGTTTTAATCTGCACAACAATCCAAACCTGCCTGCCGGCAGGCAGGTTACTAATTCCCAATTACTAATTCCCAAACAACTACAACGTATTTTCCTCAAAATTATTCAATTTAGGGGAGAAAAAAGTTAAAATGTTGGGGTGTTGCTTGTTACAGGCAGTTTTGCTAGCATCACCGTTCGTATAGCCCGCCATGAGGAATCGAATGGTCACTCCCTTGTATGTTCTGGATTCTACTGTGCAGCCCCATCAAAGAACTGTCGTGGTGAGCCGCGCCGAACCATGACATGTTGAGGCAATGTAATCCGCTAAATCACGGAACAGAAACAATTTCAGCGAAATCCAATAATCAGTTTAATCAGCGGTTCAGACAATTACTCCTTCACCACTCTCCTTACCACCACCCCACCATCCTCATCCACCACCCGCACAAAATATACTCCCGCTGGAAGACCGGAAATATTTAGCTCTGTTTTTAGTGTATTGCATTCTTTTGTGCACTCTTTTTGCCCCACCATATTCCACACACTCACTTCTTTTATTTTATTCGGAGCGGTGATGGTTATTTCTGTGATGGCGGGGTTGGGGTAAAGTGAAATATTAGAAGCAACATTATTCACTTCTTTAACATCTATATTATGATAGGAGACTTTCCTTATTCTATTATTTCTCTCGTCAGTTAAATAAAGATTACCTGCTGCGTCTACAGCGGAACACACTGCATCAGATTGGATTTGCGCAGCAGTAGCCGGACCGCCATCGCCGCTAAAGCCGCAACTATCTGTTCCGATGATGGTAGTTATTATTCCAAGTGTGTTCACTTTGCGAATAGCGCAACTTATGACATTTGAAATAATGTAGTTACCCGCAGCATCAAAAATTACGGCAGAGCAGCCACTGATGTTTGCTGCAGTCGCAGGGCCGCCATCTCCATAAGTTGCCGCGGCTGCGTTTCCGGCAACGGTAGTGATAATTCCAGCACTATTTACTTTTCTCACAGTATGGTTTGCCCAATCAGGAATATATATGTCACCTGCCGGACTTATTGCTAAAAAGCATGGTTGGCGCAACTGGGCAGTAGTTGCCGGTCCTCCATCTCCCCCATTTCCTCCAGTGCCATTCCCTGCAATTGTAGTAATAATACCCATGGAATTAATTTTGCGCACCCTTCTGTTCCCCTCATCTGAAAAGTAAAGGTTACCTAAACTATCAAATACCAATCCCAAAGGGAAACTCAATTGAGCGGAGGTCGCTGGTATATTATCTCCATTATATCCAAACATTCCGGTGCCTGCTATTGTTGTAATAATACCGGCTGTATCTACCTTACGTATAGCCGCATTTCCGTTGTCTGCAACATACATGTTACCGACTTTGTCAAACGCGATATCACCTGGCCCAAATAATTCAGCGGCAGTGGCTGGGCCTCCATCACCCGTATAACCTCCGGTTGATGTGCCTGCACCATAGCCATTACCCACAACGGTGGTAACAATATCTAGTGTATTTATTTTGCGAATAACGTTATTCACCCAATCGGCAATGTACATATTTCCTAAACGGTCAAACCTTAAGACCGATGGCCGATTAAATTCGGCTAATATTGATGGGCCCTTATCTCCAGAGTAGCCTATAGTTCCGTTACCAGCAATAGTCGTAATAACCTGCCCCCACCCCACCCACGGCAGCAAAACAAAAACCAGCAACCAAAAAGATATAGGTTTCATAAAAAGGCATTTTAGTAAAGATATAAAAAATCCACACGGTGTCCCACACCTCCCGATAATTATCGGGGTCTGGTGTGGCACACCTGCACATAACACCAGGCCGCTCATCAGCCCACAGATTTGTCAACTTTCCAAAAAGTTGACAAATCTGGACCAGCACATATTCTACGGGTATTACTACAATGAATTCCTACCCTATCATGCTTTCGCAGCTCGTCTCTTTCTCGCCGCCGAGTTCCTTTTCTCACGCACCAGTGCGGCAGCCTTGCTCATCTTAATAAATTCGCTGATCTCTTTTTGCTCTTGCTCCGTCATCGGCCGCGATCTCATGGAAAAGTCAACATTCCGTGGTTCTCTGATAAGTCCCATAATTATCCGGCCTTAACCGTTTTCGATTTCTTTACACTCTTTGTAACACGTTTATTCATCAGGCGCCTGGCATTCTTCGCCTTTAGTTCGTTCATTAGTATTCTGAAGTCAGCCACATCCTCTTCTTTCCATGGGTTCGATCGCATGGAAAAATCTACATTTTTTGGTTCCCGAATTAGTCCCATAATTCTATTTTTTAAAATATCGTCTGATTAATTTTATTGCAGCATGCGATTCTATGAACATGGATAGCCCTCTGAAATGTACTGCCCCTAATGATTCTTCGTAGTGTTTTATCAATACTGACTTCGCTTCAAAGGCAAGGTATCCCTGGTAACCCCTGTCAAATGATAATTTGCAAGCAAAAGCAACAAGGTTCCCCGGACTTCCGAAATAGACTTTATTTTTCCCCTTATTAAATTTTGCAGCTTCAATAAGGTGCATAAAAATGTGGTCTTGTTTGTCTTCCATACTTATTAACCCATGAATAATTTCAGGGTTGCTTTCAGTTGTCAGTTTATACACTTCCCTTGCTTCATTCTTTATCTCTTTACCCCAGTCAAACGCCCAGTCCTTTTTCTTTATTTGCCTGATATCAGACAATTTCAGCCGTGTTACTACCGTATCAAATACTTCGCCCGTAACTACATTCTCAATCGAATTCGTCAGCTTATCAATCTCTACATCTATGTAGTTTTTATTTCGCTTTGTTTTCATTGTAAATTACGAAATTTTGCCCAATAAAAATAGTTATATTTTGCACACAGTCGAAAAATATTCTTGCACACTTTGATATTGATTAACCCCCGGACCCTCCCGCTGAAAAATCGGGACCTTGTTCCGGGGAGCACTCTGAGAATAATATTTTGGCGACATACATTCTGTCATCATTTTTTTAAATTGCACACCCTGGTAAAAACTATTCTTGCACACTTTTGCATTGGTTATCAATTGTTTAGGTCTCTAAAGTTGCGCAGTGCGCAACTTTTTACGCTATGCTGCTATGGGGCGTCTGAGGACTTTTGAGGGGCCGGTGGTGGAGGTGCCCCGGAGGAGTTTGCGGAGGTCGGGTTTGGGTTTTGCGAGTTCTTCGGCGCGTAGTTTTTCGGCGATAGTAAGTGGAGGCCTCACCCCAGCCCTCTCCAAGGGAGAGGGAGGTGTTGCGCAAACTGCCTCACCCCCGATCTGCGCTCCTTCACTTGCGTTCACTCCAAGGGGAGAGGGTGAAGTAGGGCAAGAGGCCTCACCCCGGCCCTCTTCCGCCACTGCGGACACGCCAGGAGAGGGAGGTGTTACGCAGGGTTCAGCGGTAGCGCTATTCTCTGCTAATGGTTCGTCTTTCTTTGGAAGTGGTTCGGGTTTTGAGGATTGCGCAGCGTTCTTTTTCTGTTGTTCCAGCAATTCGTTATAATAGTCTATATCGAGGTTCTTCTCGTTTATTGCTACTGCCGGGTCTTTGGCTTTGAGGTAACCGAATTTGTCCATTCGTGAGGGCAGGTTATTTGTGTAGTCCCAGGCGGCTTCTGCGGCTATGTATTTATCTATTAATGGCGCAATCTGTTCAGCCAGTGCAGGGTTTTCGGCCAGTACCTCGTCTGAAAATCGGAGGAGGGTTTCCATGTTCTCGTTGAGTGTGGCGCGGGTTTTTAGTTTGTTGACGGTGAGTGTGAGGCGGTGGAGCATATTGACTTCCTGCGGCGTGCAGGGTATACCCACGCGGTCTTCAGAAAGGATATCTTCCTGCAGGTGGCCAATAATGTGATAGCAATTTTCCGCAAGGAATGTGGGCAGGTGGTCCGCGTTTGTCTTCTGGCGCGCCCAGTCGTAATGGGCGACCCAGTACTGGATGGCGCGGCGGCTTAGGCCGAGCTGGTTGGCGATCTCAGACTTAGTGAGATCTGTCTGGAAGTACAGGTGCTGCGCCTGTTCGAGTTGATCAAGTTTCATGATCTTGAATTTGAGCCCCCGGCCCCCAAGGGGAGTACGTTGAGAATATGTTTTCGGCTGTTACCTTTACTCAACTGTTCACATCTTTAAGTAACCGGAGTGTTTAAAAATGTTGTTTAATTTGGCAAAGATAAAATAATTTTGTTTATTTTCCTAAATAAATGGCATTTATTTACTAATTTGGCAAATTAATACAACAATTTAGGAATAAAGACATCTCCCTGCCTTAGCAAAGGAGAGGTGAGGTAGAATGAATTACATAACCCACGTTTTGCAATGTCATTTTCAATGATCATGTGCGGCAGCAAATTGTTTACTCACGATGACAGAAGATGTGGACTTTAAGGCAATGTCATTAACTTAAGGGAATTGCTCAATACCAAACTTCTATTGCGCCCTTTCAGGGCTTTGTTCCGTATATATTTGTACCGGGGTCTTCACCCCCGGCTATTATATTTTGCCCTTTCAGGGCTTTTTTTTATACCTCTTAAACCGGGAGCTTCACCCCCCGGCTATTATATTTTGCCCTTTCAGGGCTTTTTTCTTTTTTATAACTCTTAAGTTAATGACATTGCCCTTTAGGGGTCGGGGGTTTTTCGTACTTTTATTTTTTATTATGCGCATCCCTACACTCACATCCATACTTATCCTGTTCTGCCTCAGCGGTTGCTCGCAGGATGATCATCATAATTTCAATGCACCGCATAAAATACCTATTGATCCTAAAAGATGGTATGAACTCAATAACCCTGTCACCACAGGAGTAGATGAACTGTTCAACAACAAAGCACAGGAAAAGATCAGTACCGGCTGGGGCAAAGTACTGGATAGCTACGATATATACTACCCCATCCTTGAGGGCGAAACAATGACCATTGATAGCCTCGAAATGTTCGACTGGGAAGGCACAAATGAAAAACAGCCTACCACCATCTATGCCATTCTCGACGACTGGAAACGTGTGCCATTAGCAGAGTTCACCGGCATGCGCTACAACGCATGGAACGGCCCCGACCCGAAACACCCCGATGTGTTTGCACTTAATAAACCTGTCAGCCACATCCGTTACCTCGTTATCAATACCTGGGGCGACCTTCCCGGAGAAATAGAATTCTACGGCGCCTATACGCCACCCAAACCCTCCACACCCTTTGTGAAGAAGCCCGCTCCCTTAAAGAATTTCTTTGGCGTAAATGCATTTGAATGGGATTTTGAGGATCCGGATCTGCCCTCTCAGCCCGATCCTAAAAGGCTGGCAGGAATCAGAAATTTCACAGGCATCCGCCACTACATGGATTGGGAAAAACTGGAACCCGAAGAAGGCAGGTACACCTTCAACCCAGCCACCAAAGGCTCGTGGAATTACGATACTATTTACCAATGGTGCAGCGACCATCATATAGAAGTGCTGGCCTGCCTCAAAACTATACCGCCATGGATGCTGAATACATACCCCAAAGACGAGCAGGACAATGAGAACATTCCCATGCGCCATGGCAAAGACCCCGCCGATCCTTCATCATACATAGAGCAGGCCAGGGTTGGTTTTCAGTATGCTGCAAGGTATGGCAGCAATAAAAATGCGGATGCCGGTTTATTAAAATTGGTAAATGAAAATAACGTGCGGATTGGTTTAGGAACTGTGCACTACATAGAATGCGACAACGAGCGCGACAAATGGTGGAAAGGCCGCAAATGCTACCAGACCGGCAGGGAATATGCCGCCAACCTATCGGCATTTTATGATGGCAACAAAAATAAAATGGGCTCCGGTGCGGGCGTAAAAAATGCAGACCCTTCCATGAAGGTGGTAATGGCCGGCCTTGCCGTTCCCAACCCCGATTATGTAAGAGGCATGATAGACTGGTGCAAAGAATTCCGCGGCTATAAACCCGATGGCGCTGTTGACCTGCCGTTCGATGTGATCAACTACCACTTCTACAGCAACAACCAGGATTATGACTACAGCAAAAACCAAACCATAGGCATAGCACCGGAACTGTCTAAAGCTGCGGTAACCGCAGAAAAGTTCCTGCAGATGGCGCACGAATACGCAGGTGATAGGCCAGTATGGATCACAGAAGCGGGTTATGATATCAACCAGCGTAGCAAATCGAAAGTAAAGCTCATCAAAAACAAATCTGCCCTTGAAACACAGGCCGACTGGCTGCTGCGCACCAGCATGCTTTACGCAAAAGCGGGTATACAAAAAGTGTTCTATTATGAACTGGTAGACGACCAGACAAACAGCTACAATAATTTCGCCACCAGCGGCCTCATTGACACTGACAGAACCAACAGGCCGGCTGCAGATTATTTTTATCAAACCAATAAATTGTTTGGTGATTACACATTTGTTAAGACCATCAGTGCCGACCCGGTCGTTGATAGATATGAGCTCAACGGCGCTCCTATGTTCTTTTTGGTTATTGGCGATCAAAAAGGCAGAACAGCCACTTATACGCTCGACATCGGCAAAGCTGAATCGGCTTACATCTATTCACCTAAACCTGGCAGCGATCACATGGAACTGGTAAAAAAGAAAATAATTAACGGAAAAATTGAAGTAGCTGTTTCCGAAACACCGGTTTTTGTTACGGGCAGTGAAATTCACACTAATACCACAATAAGAAAATAAGCTTTCTACCCAAAATAATTAATTTTAACCTCAAAATATTCGCAATATCGTTTCATAGATGATCCAAAAATTCAAGCTATCCAAATACTATAATAAGCACATGCTTGTGCTTTTCAATAATGGTATCCAGGCAGTTGTTGGCTTGGCAACAACGTACGTTCTATATCACTATTTATCTATAGTAGAAACCGGGATGTACTATTTTGTACTAAGCTTCGTAGGGCTCTGCGAGGCAGGCCGGTATGGGTTTTTAGCTACCGCTACGGTTAAATTTTATGCCGGAACCGACAAAGAAAGAGGCCAAACCGTTTTGGGTTCAGTCTGGCTTCTTGCGATATTCTTATCGGTGATAATAATGCTGATAAATGGAGTTGGATTACTTCTTTTACCGTATACCAATAACCCTGAACTCATTCTCTGCATTAAATGGATAGGTATTACTTACCTCAGCACACTTCCGGCTGATGTTATTTTCTGGAGGCTTCAGGCCGAAGAAAAATACGCCAAAATGTTTTTGTACAGAATGCTGAATGGTATCACTACTATTATTGCATTTATCATCCTTGTTATGCTGCATAGGTTTACACTCGAAACAGCGCTTATTTGGAACTTTCTCACAAACTGTATCGCAAGCCTTATAGGCATTTTGTGGAATTTTTCCGGCTTGAAGACTATTGTACACCGGTCCAGGGATTGCGTAATGGAAATATTCCACTATGGCAAATACACCTTTGTGACAACCTCTATTTCCAGTATATTAGCTAATGCGGATATCTGGATCATTAATTTTATTTTTGGGCCTGTTTTAGGACCTACTTATGTAGCTGTTTACAATCTTGCAAACAGGTTCATGCAGTTTGTCGATTTACCACTGCGTACGTTCATTACAACTGGCATGTCAGAAATGGCAATATCCTATAACAAAAAGAACATGCAACAGGTCACATATATATATAAAAAATACACAGGGATGCTTACCTTGGCATTTATTCCGTTCAATTTAATCATATTTGGGGTGGGCATCGTAGCTATAAAAATAATTGGAGGCCCCCAGTACAATGGCCCTATGCTTTTGCAGATTATCGGCGCCTATGGCTTGTTACTTATCATATCTGTTTCCTATCCTATTGACCGTTTTAATGGACTGGCGCTTGACATCATACACAAAACAAAGGTCAATTCTTACAAAGTAATTATCATGCTTGTTGTGAAAATTGCAACAGGCCTGTTATTTGCCTGGTTGCTGAAAAACATATATGGAATCGTTATTTCAACTTTCCTGATGACAATAGCGGCAATTTTTTATGGCTACTACCAGCTACGAAAGTCGTTAGATTTTACAATTCCGGGTATATTGTCGTTAGGATACACAGAACTGAAAGTGCTTATCAGGAAAACATTGAAATTAACTGCCAAAACCTGATTACAACCTTAATAAATGCCGTAATGATTATTTCTATTGCAATAATTATATATCTTGTATATTGTGTGTGAATACAAAATTGTAGATTATGTTTGTATAATAATGAATGTACGTCAAGACAATAAGCATCGGTAACATGAATACAATTGACAATAAAATCCCTAAAGTGCTGGTTGTAGAAGATGATATGAGTATACAGCTTATCATCAAATACTCCCTGAATAAACTATTTGAGGTTACTTCTTTTTCCAATGGCTTGGAAGCCCTCTCATTTTTGCGCGAAGGTACATTGCCGGATATTATTATTTCAGATCTTAATACACCTGAAATGGGGGGGCTGGAGTTAATTGAACAGCTTAAAACAAGTGGCTTTTTTAGCGCTATACCTGTGATCGTTCTGTCTGGTGATGAAAATACAGAAACACGAATAAAATGCCTTGATTCCGGAGCTGATGACTATGTGGTTAAACCTTTTAATCCACGTGAACTGGAAGCCAGGATTAAAGCGATACTGAGAAGAACCGGCAAATTTTCCTTAACTAAAATGCTTGATGAATAGCAATTTACAAGAAGCGGGAAAAACTGGTGTTATTGCGCTGGTAAATGTGGATGAACAGGTTTATGGCATTTTGAACCAGTGTGATTTTGGCGGCGCTCAGCTCATGCTGTTTAAAAACGGGTATGAATTAGGTGACCAATGGGGGAACACCAATTTGCCGGTTATTGCTATTATTTCTCAAAGCGAGGTCATTGGTCCTGAAGGTATTTATCTACCAAAAACATTGCAGAAAAATAAGTTTCCGGATGTTCCTTATTTTCTGATCTCCAATAAAATAAACGAAAACCTCAACGAGCTTTGTATTCACGCGGGTGTTGCTGATATTTTTAATTACCCGGGCAAAAAAGAACAGATCGAAACGCGGGTAAATTTCCTTATCAAATACTGGAAATCAATGCAGGATAAGGTTCGGCCCGAAAAAATTACCGTTTACAAAGTACCCTTACCGAAAAGAATTTTTGACATCCTCTTTTCAGGTTTGGCAATTATCATACTTTCTCCCTTGCTGTTACTGATCATCCTTTTTATGAAGATCGAATCAAGGGGCCCGGTATTTTACTATTCTCTGAGAGTAGGTACAGGATACCGGATATTCAAGTTCTTCAAGCTGCGTACCATGTATGTGAATGCCGATAAAAGATTGAAAGATCTTGCGCACCTCAATCAATACGGCAGCAAAGAAAACACCCCTGTTTGGGCTGATGCAAATATTCTCTGCGATGAGTGTGTTAAGAACGGCACCAAATGCCAGCATTTGTTGTATGCCGATAAGAACTCATGGTGTGAAAAAAATTACCTGAATTACCGCAAATCATTGAGCGGCGCCGCATTCTTCAAACTAAAAAATGACCCGAGAATTACAAGGATAGGCCGCATCCTCCGTAACACAAGTATTGATGAACTGCCCCAGCTTTGGAATGTACTGAAAGGTGATATGAGTATTGTAGGCAACCGGCCCTTGCCGCTTTATGAAGCAGAAAAGCTGACCACTGATAAATACGCGCTCAGGTTCAGAGCCCCTGCAGGCATTACAGGCCTGTGGCAGGTAGAAAAGCGGGAGAAGGGCAATATGTCGGAAGAAGAACGTCTTATGCTGGATAATATTTATGCTGAAAATAATAGTTTTGCAAAGGATATTAAATTAATCCTAAAAACTATTCCGGCGCTTTTTCAGAAAGAAAGTGTATGATGCGGACTTTGTAAATTCAAGGTAATATTTCATGAGGCCAATAGCTATACCTTACCCAAAATTTTTTTTCCTTTTTCTCAATGAAAAAGACCATTAATAATGGGGAGATATGTTACAAAAAGGATGTGTAATAGTGTCCCGTTAAGCATAAAATGTCAATTAACACCAGTAGCCCCGGCCATTAGGTCGGGGTAGAAGTAAAATTAAGTTGGCTTTAGCCGAAACATGTCTCGTGAGTAGCCGACAAAATTGGCTTGACGCAGCAATAAGAGAAAAAATTCAATCAAATATTAAATAACATAATGTAATTCCGTCGATTTTACCCTATTTTGACCCTCTGAAAAATTTGGGTAAGGGATAGCTGCCGGCAGGCAGGTTGTAGTAATTATTTTGTCATCGTTCCTAAAGCCTGATTACTTTCTTTTAGACTTTTCCCAGACTGCACTCTGCTTACCTGATAGATACCTGCAGATACCAGCCACAACCGCATAGTTCATCATACAGAAATAGTACGGAATAAACAATGCTTTTACCCGAACCTGCCTCCTTTCCAATACCCAACCCAGCATTGCTGATGCATAAAATAATACCTGGAAACCAAATAAAACTTCATAAAAAGAAGACCTTGTTTGCAATGCGATAATACAGTTAAGAATAAACGCCAGTACCAATAAAAAAGGAGTTATGGTCCATCTCAATACACGGTGGCTTAGGTATTGGAAGCAGAGCACAAAATTATGAAAGGGATTAAGCAATGCGCCCAGCCGCATTATAGACTGGATGCCTCCGGCAGCTATCCTGATCTTACGTTTCAGTTCCTCTTTTATATTCGCTGATCCGCTCTCTGTGGCATAAGCCATTGGCTCATAAACAATACGGTAGCCCCGTTTTGCAATCAGCAATGATATCATAAAATCATCAAGAATTGTATCTGCGGAAACAGGCTCATACAATTCTGTCCTTATACTGAAAAGCTCTCCTGCCGCGCCAACCACAGAGTATAACTCTGAATCCCATGCCTTAAGTTTAGACTCATACTTCCAGTAAAATCCCTCCCCTGCTGTAACATCTCCCTGGTCGGCTACATGCACCCGCTTCTCCCCTGACACAGCACCAACTGACGAATCAGAATAATGCCTGGATATATTCAGCAAGGCATCTTTGTTTAAAAAAGTATTGGCATCGGTAAATACAGTAATCGCAGTATTTACTTCCTTCAAAGCTCTGTGCACAGCCGCAATCTTGCCATTTCGCTCAGCTCTGTGCATGAGTT
The DNA here is from genome assembly GCA_903839875.1 of uncultured Bacteroidota bacterium. GTDB lineage: Bacteria > Bacteroidota > Bacteroidia > Chitinophagales > Chitinophagaceae > Nemorincola. The sequence continues at coordinate 16,458 of CAIMDZ010000004.1, read as the reverse complement.
TTATCTGTGGATAACCGGCAACAAGCCCTGGTGTATGGTCATCAGACCCATCAGTTACAAAAATATAACTTACCCTGTCAGGTGGATAATTCAGTTCAAGTGTATTCTTTATTTTTTCAACAATAAAATCCTCCTCATTAAAAGCAGCTACAATCAACGTCACTGCAGGCCAGTCGCCCCCATTATCAGGTATTGTTCTTTTGCCCTTAAATAGCATGCGCAGCTTTACCAAAAATAATAGCAGTATCCCATACCCGAAAAAGGTATAAAATACAATGCACAAACTGATCCAAAATACTATGATCATTCGATATTCTTTACAGGGTATCCAAGGTTTGAACTGTTTGTGCTATTCGTCATATTCCACAAGATTGCTTTTAAAAGCCATCTTGTAAAGTTCCATTGATTACCCTTCATATAACCGAGAATATTACGTGGTGTCACCACACAAATAAAATACATCCAAAATATCATCCGCTGAAAAAATGACCCATTTCTCCGAATGAACAATATCCTGTTCCTGTTCATGAAATATTCTTTTAGGGCACTCTTGCTGCCTACTGAAACAGACTCTTTGTGATAGATGACTGCCTGCATATTTACCCATATTTTGTACCCCGCTCTTTTCATTTGTTCACACCAATCCATCTCTTCATAATAGAGAAAGTAGTTTTCCGGCATCAACCCGGCTTTAGTTATCGCTTCCCTGCGCACCATCATAGCCGCACCATGTATGTATCCGGTTTCGCCTGTAAGATGATCGTATTGTCCCTTATCCAGTTCAAACTGGCCAAAAGTCTTAGTGCGCGCTGTATAAAAATTCATTTTGCTAAACCCCGCATACTGCAGTATTTCAGGCTGGTCAAAATACCTGATCTTTGGCGATACCATGCCTGCCTCAGGATTATCGTCCATGGTCTTTACCAGATCCGCTACAAGATGTTCCGTAAATTCCGTGTCATTATTCACAAAAAAAAGATACGCCCCTTTAGCTTCTTTTATCCCTAAATTATTACCGCCTGCAAAACCAAGGTTTGTTTCTGAACGTATGAACTTAACCGTCGGGTATTTTGCAACCCATATCGGAACAGGGTTTACCTCACTGCCATTATCCACAACTATTATTTCCAGTGCTTTGTAACTATTATTACCCTGTATAGAATCTAATAATGCTTCTGTTACATCGCTGTGGTTGAAATTGACCGTAATAATAGAAACAATATTCATAATGCTAGTCTACTCCGGGGGCTATTAAAAATTATCTAATCAATTTGATGGTTCAAACATACGGCATCTCACAAAGATTAATATCTTTGGGCGTAACTTTATTTTATTCACTATACCCTGATCTTTTATCATTTTGATCTGAGATTTAAAAATAGAAAATTAATAGGAATTATGTCCATTCAATATAATTTTCCTGGGGTAACCTTACTTATTACGCACTATAACAGGAGCAGTTCGCTTGAGCGGCTTTTAGCCACCTTCTCCAGACTTGGTTGCCATTTTGAAGAAATAATAGTCTCAGATGATGCAAGTAAACCTATGCACCTGGATGCAGTAAAAGTCATGCAAAACACCTATAATTTCCGACTGGTAACACCACCGGTGAACAGAGGACATGGCCATAGTATAAATAAAGGCCAGGATTTGATAACAACTCCTTATACTTTATATGTGCAGGAAGACTTTGTGCCGGCTGAAATTTTCCCGGAAAATTTCGCAAACGCACTGCAGATTATGAATGAAGATAAAAGCATTGATTATATCCGTTTCTGGGCGCTGGCCGGCCGATATCCAGACCTGAAACCCTATGGCATGGGATATTCAGAAATGATATTCCGCTTTTGGAATATGGGACACCTTAAATTCTACCAATACAGTGACACCCCGCATTTAAGAAGAAGCAATTTTTTTGAAAGATTCGGACGTTATAGAGAGGGGCTGAAAGGTGATGAAATAGACTATTTGATGGCGATTTCATTTTTGCATAATAAGGGTAAGGGGTTGTTTTATGATGAATATGATAAATTATTTGGCCACGAAAACTCACCTGATGAACCTAGTACAATGAGGCCCCTGCTGCACTGGCGGCAAAAGACTAGTTTACCCATTCTATTTATGCGTTTTTTTTATCTGCGTTACAAATGGGTAAAGGGCACATGGTTGGTTAATTTTATGAAGTAATTGTAAGTAGAATTAATGATGAATAATGAATTTTTTTTTCCTGGTGTAACATTGCTGATTACTCACTATAACAGGAGCGGATCATTAGAAAGGCTGCTTACAACCTTCCATGATTTAGGATGCCGTTTTGATGATATTGTAGTAGCAGATGACGCCAGCATACCGGAGCATTTAGAAAAGCTAAAGACCATGCAAGCGGTATTTAATTACAGACTTATTGAGGCAACCAAAAACTCCGGCTTTCCCGGCAATATCAACAAAGGACAGGATGCAGTAACTACTCCATTCACATTTTATGTGCAGGAAGATTTTGTACCGTCAGACAAATTGCCTCAGCATCTGGCAGATGCCCTGCAGTTTATGAATGACGACAAAAGCCTTGACTATGTCCGCTTCTGGTCATTTTATCGCTACCCAACTTTAAAGCCTTATGGTAAAGGCTTTTCAAGAACCATATATGACCCATGGAACCTGAACCACCGCAAGTTTTTTATGTATAGCGACAATCCGCACCTGAGAAGGAGTACGTTCCTCCATAAATTCGGACGTTACCAGGAAAATATTGACGGCAACATTTCTGAATACAGGATGTCCATATCATTTATGCAAAAGAAGGGGAAAGGTTTATTTTATGATCAATACGCAACATTATTCGAGCATAAGAATTCACCTGACGAACCCAGCACATTTGACAGGGTAGACTGGAAACAAAAACATAATATTTTCATTCTCTTTCTCAGGTGGATGTATCTTAAATACAAATTCATTAAATGCCTTTGGGAATTGAAATTTATGCGTTTATAAAATAACTTATCAAAAAACTATGAATGGTTCGTTTTCTTTTCCCGGTGTGACCTTACTGATCACGCACTATAACAGGAGCAGTTCCCTGGAGCGGCTGTTAAGTACGTTTCAGAAACTCAACTGCCATTTTGAAGACATTGTTGTTTCTGACGATGGCAGCAAACCGGAGCAGGTGGAAAAGGTAAAAGCACTTCATTCAACCTACACTTTCCGGCTGATAGAGGCACCCAAAAACAGTGGCCTTGGGAATAATATTAACAAAGGACAGGATGCTATAACCACACCATACACCCTATACATACAGGAAGATTTTGTGCCCCTGGCTACTTTTCCCAAAAAACTACAGGATGCACTGCAATTTATGAACGAGCGGAAAGACCTGGATATGGCGCGGTTCTATGCCTATTTCAAGTATCCTTACCTGACTCCGATAGGTAAGGGTTTTTCCGAGATGCGCTTCAGCATCTGGTATCCCGGTTATAAGAAATTCTACCTATACAGCGACCATCCACACCTTCGCAGAAGCAACTTTCTTAAAAAGTTCGGACGCTACCGTGAGGGTGTTAACGTTGAAAAGTCAGAGTACAGCCTTATGATGTCTTTCATTAAAAACAAAGGGAAAGCCATCTTTTTTGATGAATATAAAAGCCTGCTGGACCAGGTAAACTCGAGCACGGAGCCCAGTACTTTCAAGCGTAACTACTGGCGGGAAAGCAATAATCCCTTCGTTACGATGGCGCGGCATTTATTCCGGCATTTGAAGTTTAACTACAACTACATAAAGACCCCGAAAAGGCTGGCAGAATAAGGTTAGTCATTTTAATTTTCGAAAGTATTGATTGCTCTGTATATTTCCTTCACTGTATTCTCCCAACTGTGTGTAGCAGCAAAAGCTGTCCTTTCTGCATGCAGTGTGGCATTATCATCATTTAGTGCTTTTTCAGTGAGGGAAAGGTATTCGCTCCTGTTGGAAGCGAGGTAAGTATGATCTGCAAATATACTCATTGCTTCTGTCTTTGTAGCTACCACCGGCTTGCCCAGTGCAAGGTACTCGTCTATTTTCAAAGGGTAATTACCAATGGTCACTTCATTTACCACCTGGGGATTGATGCAAACATCAAATGAATTAATATAGGCTGGCAATTCATCCACCTGTTTTGCCCCCAGAAAAAACACATTCTTAATTTCATGCAGCCGGCATTGCTTAAATTTTTCGTCCATTGGGCCTACCAGCACAATGCTCCATTGCGGCCGCTGTTCAGCTAGCCAAATAAGCAGATCAATATCGAGCCGTAGGCTCATGAGTGCGCCTACATAACCTATTATTGGATGGGCTATAGGTAACACATCTTCAGGTATCGCACGTACGATTCTATGGTCAAACAATTTCAGATCGCAGCCGGTACCCACACAAAAGGAATTAGGATTGTACCTGCGGGTGTAATTGGCAAAATGCATGGAGTTTGCTATGCATAGATCACTTTTTGCTATCAATTCCGGCTCTAGCCTTGTTCCGTGAAATTTCCAATATTTATATGCAAGCATAAAATCCCGGAAATAATAAATACTAAGTGCAGGTGTCAAATATTCTTTCAAGTAGAAAGCCCTAAATAGTTCATTATCATTGAAAAGAATGAAATCCTTAAATCCAAGCACATTTATTGCCCGCTTTATAGCCTGGGCAAACTTTTTATTGTTGATCTTATTGATATAATTGAAAACAGGGGCATTCTTAAACCAATTAATAGATTCTATCACACAGTCAGGATAAAAACTCCATAAGTTATTCTTTATAGGAACAATTCCCTCTAGCTTCCCTTTCACTACCGCCAGTCTATGTTGTACTCTTGGGGTATTTTTCTCTCTTATTAGTGTTATCCTGTCTAGTGGGGAATTAACATAAAGCACCCTGTTAAGCCGACTGAACTCCAATGCAATATTTTTACAGGTACTACCTATCTCCACATCCCAAGGCTGTTGTCCTACAATTACAATATCTCTGCCCTTTATAATATCATTTTGTACCATATAGCAATTCAGATTGTTGGTCATCGAGTCGTTTAGTTACTGTAATCAATGCCACTACAAGATAAAAACAAACATTTGAAGGAAACTGTACAAGCGCTTCCTGTGGATAATTTCCTATGTTTAATGCAAAGACGATTAAAAGACACGAGAGACAATAAGACTTCAGCTCTGGATCCCTGATTTTATAATAATAATTGATGCCAGTTTTTAATATGGTGAACATAAATATGCAAAATATTAGTAACCCCACCCAACCGAGCTCTACTGCGACACGTACATAACCACTATCCGGCGGAAAATTGGCAAGATAGGAATTTGGCGCAAATTTTTGCCCCCAAATACCCGTGGAACCAAGCCCCCCTCCCAAAGGATGAGATAAAATATAAGGCTGTATCCTTTTTTGATTGATTACCCTAACATTGAATGAGGCATCTTTTGAAGGTTTAAATGCAGTCTGGAACCTGTATAAAGTTCCATTCGAGGTAGGTATAAAAATAAGGATAACAAAAAATGCTACAGCACAAATCATCCAAACAATAACCTTTTTGTTGTACTTAAGTATAGAAAGAAATAATAAGCATGCCGGTATCAAAACATAAGCCCCCCGTGTACCTGAAGACAACATCACATACAGGAAAAATATGGCTAGTAATGACAGGATCACTTTTTTAAGCAAAGATAATGTGCCTGTCATCAGTCCGATACAAAGCATGCTGGCTATAACCATATTATAGGCAAATGCCACAGGATCGGAAAAAATAGAGAATTTTCGCCACACCCCGGCAATAAATAACAACTGTTCCATCATAGAGCTTGAATGCAGGTAAGAATTTTCAAAATCAAAAAAACCGAATTGCTCCTGCTTAAAAGCATATACAGCAGCAAAAAGTGCAAGCGCTATCCATAGTTTTAAAATCAATCTGATAAATTTCTTCGTAGTGATGTAGTACAGGAAAATAAAATATGTAATCATTATAATGGCAACAGTTCTTACGGTATATAACCACGCCATTCGTGCTTCGGTTGTAGGGTTGACTACTTCTATCAAATTGTAGCCTATCCAGACCAATATTACATTGGTTACCGGCCCTTTAAATATTAACCAATCCTTCTTTTTCTTCTGATTAATGAATAAACTAAGTATAAATAACCCTTCCATAGCATCCATCAATGTTCCTAATGGCATTGGCAAATTAAATCCCATCCTGGAAACCCACATTATCAGGTATGCAATTATAATGAAAATTAAAATACCAAATCGCGGATAAGCTATTATTGTATAAACTATGGGTATGCCAATTATTACAGCAAGAACAATAATGCCAAAAGGCATACCGTAAAATGCTATACCGGTAGCAATAAGCACCATGACCAAAAAAAGTAATGTAAACCCCAATTTACTATACAGCTTATCAATTAAGAAAAACTTCCGTAGGTCTCTTCCCAGGGTCGGTTGTTTTCCAGGCGTCAGCGGTATAATCAGATTTTTCTTCATTTATAAAAACAAGAGTTTTATGAAGAAATAAAAAACGCTTATAAACGCAATGATGAGGGCAATAATCCTTGTTACTTCTTCAGTACGCTTTTTTTTGCGCACTGCCACATCCAACTTTTTTTCTGGGTCGTAGCTCATGTGTCCTGGTTCCTGTTTTTATCGGTGGTTGTGTAGGAATGCCTTGTTGCCACAGAAATTTTATTTGCCTTCCTGATCTTTAACAATGATAATATCTGGAAGAAAATAAACTTAGGTATGCCTGCCAGCGACCTCCAGATGGCTTTGTCAGGTTTGGCATGTACAAGAGCGATGATGAACCCCAAAACAAAACAGGCAAAACCTCCCAGCCAAATCAATGATTGCACCGGACAAATCCAGATATCAACAACAGCAAACAATACAGACAAAATTAAAAAAATAAAGAGTGGCGGCCTTAATAATATTATACCAAACAATAAACGGTTCCAATCTAATTTTACTATTCCCATTGCTACCAATGAAAACCCGAATTTAAAATACCTGAACCAAGTATTTATCCAGCGGGCGCGCTGTTTTACCAATTGTTCTGAACCAGAAGTTTTTTCGTCATAAACGATAGCCTCTGTGGTAAATGCGATACGATTTCCACGGGATACAATCTCTTTTTGCAGCACTTTGTCAAAACCGGCGCCTGAAATATCCTGATGTTCCAGGCACTCACGGTAAAGGCTTGTCTTGAATGCCATACCTGAACCTGCAAGTGTTGCAGATGATCCGATTCTGAATAGGACCTCGCCATCATAAAAATGGTAATAAATATCTCTTGCCGCATCCAGGCAGGCAAGGTTTGTGTTTAGATTTTTGGCTTTTCTTATTCCCTGAACGGCAGCAAAGCCTTTATTGAACCATTTATTCAATTCATTAAGACATTCAGAATCAACCAGATTATCCGCATCAATAATGATTAACAAATCATGATTGCGTTTAAAATTGTTAATAGCATAAAAATGGGATTTTGTATTGCTTTGAAGAATTTCAGGAGGGCGTAAAATAACGATACGATCGTCATCAAATTTCAAACGGGAAACATCGCATTTATCAGCAACAATATAGACAATGTAATTATTGTATTTTAATTTCAAAATAGATTCAATAGCTGCTGGTATAGTGTCTGTTTGTTCATATGCGGTTAGTATAATTGCATAATCATATACAGTATTGCTTTTAGTTTGATAAGCGGAGTCGGCTTTTCTGAAAAGAACATAGCAGAGATTTAAAAAAACAGGCAGAAATAAATTATAGCCAATTATAATTTGCAGGAAAACCCAAATGCCATAAAAAAATAGAACAATCATAAATGCTTTTGATTTCTCCAGAAAACCAGTTGCAGAGTATCTGGTTATTAAGTTCTTGTCATTTTGTCATTTTGTTCAATATCCAGCCAATAAATTTCCCTTCCATTGATTTCAAATAACGAATCTGTTCCTTCATTTCGTTGGAAATAGTGGTATTGGCTTCATAAACACATAGTACCCTGTCAGCTACTACAATCCATTCTTTTGACTGGTTGAGAGTAGTAAGTGCAGAAGCTTCGATAAATATAATATCAAAAACATCCTTTAGTTCTAATATTTTCTGTTCTATCTCAGCTTCGCTATTTATCTCAAACAATGAAATATCGCTGCCTTTATTACCTAATACGCTAACATTTCCTTCTGCAGCTATTTCCTCCAGTGAGGTTCTGTCTACTAAATAATCTTCAATAAAATATTTTGGTTGCGTCATCGTTGTAATACCCGGGTTAAGAAAATTACCATCTATGAGCAATACTTTTTTATTCATCATTTGAAAAGCGCTGACCATGCTGAGGCAAACGAGGGTTTTACCTTCGCCCTCTTCGAGGCTGGTGACCACAAGATTGCGCCCTCCCATCAATGCCATATTAATCTCAAAACGTGTAGATCGAACTAATTTTTTAAATTCAATATTTACAGGATTGGCCGGTGCATTGCCAGATATTGCCTGTAGATCGGCCTTAACGGACCCGATCAACTTCTTAACCTCATTATTAATAGGATTTGCAGCATCAATACTCCATAATTTTTGAATATCCATTACGGAAGTTTTGATAAGTGGCAAAGCGCCCAGCACTCTTATATCTGTTTTAATTAAAAGATCATCCGGGGCTTTTATCGAATCGTCGAGATAGAAAAGTATGAATAAAATAATGAGGTACAGTACGAAACTGACAACACCACTTACTATCACTAAAACTATTTTTTTAGAGGGTAATTTAGTGCCGGGCAATGCAGGTTCTATCACTTTTATTGGCATAGCGGAACTCACCTGCATTTCACTTTGATTATACCGGTTCAATAAATCGAAATATTCTTTGCTGGCCATTGCTATATCTGACTCGTAAGCCAGGATTCTGGCTTCACTAGGTGCCAATGTTTGGAGCTTGTTGTTCAGATTGGCAATTGCATTTTTATAAGACCTGATACTATTTCTAGCTAATTCCAAATCCATTTCAAGCTTAAGCTTTTGAGCGATCAGGCTTTCTTTTGTGTTTAGCGGGTTTACAATGTATTTGTCGGTAGATTGATTGATTTTTTGTGCCAGCACAACTTTCAATGCATCCACTTTTGCTTTAACTGCGGGGTCAAAATTACTTCTTGTATATTGGTCATTCAGAACATTTAACTGCTGTTCAGTAGCAACGATCTCCTGGTTTATTAATGCCAGGCGGTCCTCAATATATTGTTTTTCATGGGAACTAAATTTTGCGTTAATTGCATTAATTGCTCCTGTATTAGCTTCTACTTCTTTTTCTGTAAGCTGGAGGCGGGTTTCAAAATCTGATATCTGGGAATACAAGCTTTTTGTCTGGTCGTTGATGTTCAATACCCTATTGGTTAACTTATAATTCTTTAATGCCTCCATTTTGCTATTCAGAGAATCTTTCTTTTGTAACATCAGATCATGAAGAAACTCAGTTGCCTTCATTTTGTTTTGCTGTGTAAGGGTGGAATAGTAGCTGATAAACTCTTTACATAAAGAATTTACAACAAAGGCGGATAATACCGGGTTATCAGATTCAAAAGACACATCAATAAAGTCGCTGTTTTCAACACGGTATATCTTTATCTTATCTTTCAGTGATTCGTAATCATACTTCATTGAGACAATAAGGTAATTAAGCCCAAACTGATCCTTGTCGGCCAGGTTTAAGGACTGTTTTAAGTTATATGCCTTAGTGTAAACCTCAATTGCATGTTTTCTGGCTTCCTCATTTACATCTAACATGAATTTGCTTGGTTTCCTGAAAGGTTCATTAGAAGTTAAATCGTGAAGGATAAGCTGGTAAGATACCTGGTCCAATACGATCTTTAGCTGCATTATTTGTGTTACATTACTAAACGTCTGGTTGATCTTTGACTCAGCCATATTGCCTTCTCCGCTAAGCATTTGCTGTGCAATCTGCATAGCCCCGGAGCCTGCGGTAAGGCCTGCCGATAACCTGGACTGGGAAGAATAAATATTAGGCATCTTTCTGACTAAAAAGAAAGTAATTAACATAGCCATAACAGGCAATGCAATAAGCCCATATTTATGCTTCTTAAGTATCTGAATGAATTTCGTGAATTCCATTATTTTATGGTTTCGAGTTTTGCGCCAATGATCTCTTCAAGGCTGCTTTTGGCCATTAAGTATGCCCCTTCAGTTTGAATTTTGGATTGGACGCCAGCAGAATACATGGTGAGGGACTTATTATAATTTTCAAAGGATTCCTCTCCTTTTTCAAACTTGTATTTAATATCCTTGACGGTGCTCTCTGCATTTTGAAGGTCTTTAGTTTTCCAGTTAAGTAAAGTTAAGGTCTGAATATAAGTAAAGTAACGCTGCTGAACGATAGCTTCTAAGTTCAGGCTATATTCTTCCTGGCTGAGTTTGACAATTGCCAATTCCTCTTTAGCGGTTTTGATCTCTCCTGGTTTCTGCAGAATTGTTCCGATACTAAAAGATAAACCTGGCTGAATACCGCTTTGTACTGATCCCGCGGGGTTGTATAAATAAATGAAGGATACAAGGTTGAGCCATTCCAGCTTTGCTTTCTTTACATTATTTTTGGCGATGTTAATAGTATGATCGTAAGTTTTATTTTTGGGGTAATTAGCTTTGGCAGTGGCTATAAGCTTGTCGAGAAATTCGTAAGATACGTCCGGCATCATAGATTCCTGAGCCATGGAAGTACTTACCGTAAATAAAAACAAAACGAAGCAGAAGTACCTGAATATCATTAATGATTCAATTACATTATTAATTTAATTAATTCAAAATACGGTATTAAACATAATAAGGTTTCCTAAAAATAACTCTTTTAAGTGCCTGGAAGTTAACAAAGTTATCCACAGCAATGTTAAGATGCTAATTTTTAATGATTTATAACTATAAATAAATACAATTTATAAGATGGGGGATTCATAAATTATGAATTATACACGAATTTCTGAAAATGTTGCATTATCCAAACTTTACATTAATCGCAAACAAAAAACACTTCTGTTAATGTTCTCTCATAAAAACTAACCAAACGCACATGCACAATTATTTCAGCGAAATAAGCATAAACATTTTATATTATTTATAATAATATTTAAATCAAGATGTTATATTTCCCCTTTTAAGAATGTAAAAAGAATACTGGATTCTGTAAAATAATACAAAATAAAATCCTGCATACTATTTTATGTATGTTGGTGGTTCTCAAAATGTACTTTGTAAAAGTTAACGGAGAAAATTATAGGTCTGTACGGTGTATCATGTTTTTTGAAGGAAAGAGAGTACGCTTAATCCTCAAATAAAGCGCATTCCATAATCCGCCGTCTATTATTATGCGCCGGTCGTCGGTCCATACCCTGGCTTTTTCGTTTGTTACATAATGTAATTTTCCATATCCTTTATCTCTCAGCTTTATTGCAAGCCAGCCGTCTTCATTAACAAGAGGCGGATGATCGAAACCATTGACTTCTATACCCTGGGCTTTTCTAAAACCAGAGTTAAATCCATAAACATTTACCGCTTCTTCTCTGAATGTTTTATTAAACCACCTGACCAAATCTGCCATATTTTCATATAGGAAATAACTGAATCGGGATGTTCTGCCTGTAGGGATGAAGGCAAATCTGCCATAGGTGATACTGACCCTATCATTGTTAGCAAGAGGCGCTACCATTTCTTCGATCCAAGCTTTAGGATAGATTGAGTCGGCATCGGCATTGAGTATATATTTGCCTTTTGCATTTGCAAGACCTTTGTTGCGTGCTGCTGTAATTCCTTGTTTTGTTTCTCTGATACAACCTACCCCTGAAGCTTTTACCAGCATCTCTGTATTATCAACAGAATTGTTATTTACTACAATTATTTCAACTGACCGCGAGGTGGTATTTGTGCTTAATGAAAGCAAAGTTCGCATAATATTTTTTTCTTCATTGTAGGCTGGTATAACAATAGATACTTCAGGTTCTCCTTTTAGTAGCTCTTTATAATGCTGTTTTACGAGATCAATATTATTTTCTTTGGTAATTGAGCCTGTATTCCAAATATCGCGGATGTATGATGGTATAGTTATCGGTCTCATAAAACATGGCACTGGTTTTAATAATTATATATTACCTTCAAAAGTAAAAAACTATTTCTTTAAAAAATATATTCTTACAATTAAACTAATATTGAAATTGGTTTTATGGTATCTACTAACAATGGTTCAATTAAAATATATTCACCCACAATGGTTGTTCCTCCTTATTTTCACTCCACCGGTTTGGTTTCACCAGAGAGTATTCCTATTTAGCCCTTCGGGCTATGCATAATGACAATGGATCGAAGTTTCGTGCAAAATTTATTTATCTCTCTCCACTTCTTCATCTAGCGGCAAAATATATAGAAAGGGCACAAGGGCATAAAGGACGTAAGAAATATAAACCGACACGAAGAAAAGCAGTGCCGCGATCAAATAAATAGTGGGCCCGCCAAGAATTGGAAATCGTACATATTTCATTACAGTGTGTTTATCATACCCGGCATTGAGATAGTTTTTTACATTGTAGTAATAAAACACAGTTAGCATAAAAGTTGTTGCGGAAAACACAAGCCCCAAAGCATAACGATAAAGGGAGACCTGGGATATTCCCCCATTATCTTTGCAGGAAAAGGAAGCAGGCAGATAAAAAACAACAAAATAATATTCAGCCAGGTAGTACCATAATCGGTACCTGCAGCCATTTTCAGGATTTGATGGTGGTGAATCCAGATCAACGAAACAAAGAAAAAAAGCTGACTGCCCAGCTAAAGAATACTGATTTTACGATTAATAAAGCATCCCAAATTTCACCTGGATTTTCGGGATGCTTTATTTCAGGAAATTTTAGCTCCAGGACCAAAATGGTGATAACGATAGCGAAAACACCATCGCTGAAAGCCTCCAGTTTCTTTTTGTCAAAAGAATACTGCCTGAATTTATCACTTAGGAACGATGACAAAATAATTCCTACAATCTGACTTGTTCTTTTCCATTTTTTCGGCGTTGTAATCCCGATAGCTATCGGGATGAAAAAAAGAAAAATAACTGCGCCATATCGTAGGAATTATTTTGTCAACGTTCCTTAAACTGATTCGGGCAAAATTGTTGAAGGATAATTATTGTGTTGTTTTCTCCTTTGTATCTTTATCCAACTGGTTTAGTATTTTCAGGATGAGATCATTCTGATTTTCGAGGTGAGCAAGGATGGTTTCTATTTCTCTTTCTGCTTTGATGTTAACCTCAAAGTCTGATTCAGCGCGTATCTCAGAGTGTCTGCCCTGGAGGTTCTGCCCGATCATGATCAAAGGCATGAGGAAGATCTGTATCATGTTTGAAATAAACAGCCAGAGCACAAAAGCAGGATAGGGATCAAACTGCGATTCTTTGGGTGCAAACATATTCCATCCCAGCCATACCGCTGTCCATACCAGAATGATGAGAAAAAAGCCCATGGTGCCAACATGGTCTGTAATCCATAAGGCCATTGTTTCAAGTTTCGTAAATTGATCCTTATGGACTTCATTTGGGTTGACGATTGGTTTTCTGAGTTTTTTTAACTCGTCGAGTGATTTAATTTGTTTAGCCATATTCCTTGTTTGTAAGTTAAGTGTACAAACAAATATATTGCATAAATATTAACACTGCAAGAGAAGTTATTCACAACCGGGTGCATAGCCGATACCATTGGCGACGGCTATTGATATATACGTTCATAGATATGCCACACTTCAGAAGTGTGGCACATCATATGGCTGGGAAGCAAATAAAAAATCCCTCAAAGAATTACAACGCTTTTAGTGCCATAAGTCTTTCCCAATGATCACTTACGCCATGCTGTGCTGCTACCAGTAAGGTCTCAGCATTTTCAGCATTTTGCCGCGCCAGTATACTGAAACGGGTTTCGTCATAAAGGAAATCTTTGAGCGGCATAGCAGGTTCTTTACTATCAATTGTAAACCTTTCCCCTCTTGGTTTTAACGGATTAAACCTGAATAATGGCCAGTAGCCAGACTTAACTGCATTTTGCTGGTGTTCTGCGCCGTGCATCATATCGTAACCGTGAGCAATGCAATGGCTGTATGCAATAACGATAGAAGTTCCGGGGAAGGCTTCTGCTTCCTGGAGGGTTTTTACCGTATGAGCATCATTCGCACCCATTGCGATTTGAGCAACATATGCCGAACCATGAGCTATGGCCTGGAGCGCGAGATCTTTCTTGCCGGAAGCTTTTCCATTCACAGAGAATTTTGCACTTGCACCTACTGGGGTTGATTTCGATTTTTGTCCGCCGGTATTGGAGTACACCTCTGTATCAAGGACAAGGATGTTTACTTTCTCGCCGGTTGACAAAACATGGTCGAGACCACCGAAGCCAATGTCATAAGCCCAGCCATCACCGCCGATAATCCAATGAGATTTCTTAACGAGATACTCTGCAATAACCACTAGTTGTTTTGCTTCAAAAGAATTCAGTAAAGACACACGCCTGCGTAATTCTTTTACTTGTTCCCTTTGCTCCATGATACCCGCTTCAGTTGACTGGTCGGCATGCAAAATACCATCCACAAAACTTTCACCTAAAATATCACGCATGTTGCTTAATATGGTTCGTGCGATATCCGTCTTCCTATCATAAGCCAGTTTTATACCCAGCCCGAATTCAGCATTGTCTTCAAACAATGAATTAGCCCATACGGGTCCGCAGCCCTCCAGGTTTTCTGACCATGGAGTACTTGGCAGATTCCCTCCGAATATGGAGGAACAACCTGTTGCATTGGCAACTACCATACGATCTCCATATAACTGGGTAAGCAGTTTGATATAAGGTGTTTCTCCGCAGCCGGAACAAGCGCCTGAAAACTCGAATAAAGGCTGCAGGAACTGCGTACCCTTAACAGTATTCCTGTTTATGCGTAAACGGTCTATTTCGGGCAGGTTCAGAAAGAAATCCCAGTTCTTTATTTCCTCTGTTTTAAGAGGTAACTGAGGCTGCATATTAATGGCCTTGTGTCCCGCGTTTGTTTTACTTTCTATCGGGCAATATTCCACGCATAAATTACAGCCTGTACAATCTTCCACTGAAACCTGCAGTGTGTAGGCTTCCATATTTTTATCAAACTCTTTTCCTATGGGGCCGGTATATTTAAACGTTGACGGGGCTCCTGCCAATTCTTCTTTTCCGTACACTTTACACCTGATGGCTGCATGCGGACAAATGAGGAAGCACTTACCGCACTGCGAGCAGAGGTCCGCATCCCACACTGGCACGCTGTCTGCTATATTGCGTTTCTCCCATTTTGTGGTAGCCACAGGATAAACACCATCCACCGGGAAGGAGCTAACGGGCAACTCATCACCTTCAAAAGCCATGATCTTTGCCAATACATTCTTCACAAAATCAGGAGCTTCGTCAGGAACCATCTTATCGGTCTCATTTATACCTACTGATAAACCGGAATAATCTATCTCGTGTAAATTAGCGACTGCCATATCAACAGCTTCATAATTTTTCAGGACGACTTTTTCTCCTTTATCTGAATAGGTCTTTTTAATAGCATCCTTTATCTTTAAGATGGATTCTTCTCTTGGCAAAATACCAGAAATGGCAAAAAAGCAGGTTTGCAAAATAGTATTGATACGGTTTCCCATACCTGTTTCTTTTGCAACTTTGGAAGCATTAATAACGTAAAACCTAATCTGCTTATCAATGATCTCTTCCTGCATTTTTTGCGGTAGTATTTTCCATACCTCTTCCTTTGCAAACGGTGCATTTAATAAGAAGGTAGCGCCTTTTTCCGCATCTTTAAGAATATCATACTTGTTGATGAAGTTGTAATTATGGCAGGCAATGAAATTAGCTGAGTTTACAAGGTAGGTGGACAGGATGGGTTTCGAACCGAAGCGCAGGTGAGATACGGTTAAAGAGCCGGACTTCTTGGAATCATAAACAAAATAACCCTGAACGTAGTTATCGGTTGTTTCACCGATTATCTTAATGGAGTTCTTATTAGCACTTACCGTACCATCTGCACCAAGTCCAAAAAACAATCCACGGAACAAATGCTGTTTATCGAGTGAAAATGTTTTGTCGTATTCCAGGCTTAAATGAGTTACATCATCGTCTATTCCAATGGTAAAATGATTATGAGGATCATCATTACCCAGATCGGCGAAAATTGACAGCGCCATACCGGGTGTAAATTCTTTTGAAGCCAAACCAAAACGGCCGCCAACAATCTTAATCCTGTCTCCCTGCCACTCTTCACTGATGGCATTTACTACATCCATATAAAGTGGCTCACCTACACTGCCGGGTTCCTTGCAACGGTCCAGTATGGATATCTTCTTTACTGAAGAAGGTATAACTTTTACAAATTCCTTT
>CAIMDZ010000003.1 GCA_903839875.1 uncultured Bacteroidota bacterium | reverse complement strand
GTGTCATAAAGAAACAAATGGAAATTTGGAAAAAGCCTAACGATGAACTAAGAAAATTATGCTGCATTATTTAAGACGCTGTGTATAATAACAGGAAACAAAATTAATAGTGCATAAAGAATTTGCTTTTTCATTTCGCATTTATTTAGCATAAAATTAAGCATACGATAAAATCATGTGAATGATTAGAATCAGTTCTGCAATGATTAGAATCACCGCTTTTAGCTTTCTGAAGAGGACTTCTGATCTTAATTTTGCTTCCAATAAAATATCTCAATTATGAAAATTATTATGCTTTCCGTCCTGCTTTGTTTAGCAAATTTTATTGGCTATACACAGAATGCTACTAAAACACAGGATTCACTCATCTCCAAGCCAAGACTGGATGATTTATTTTCTGCCACTCCGGCAAGAGTTTTCTTTAATCTTGATAAAGGTCAAATGGGGATAAAAAAAATTGTCGTTACTAATTACACTTCTGATACAATGCAGATGAAATTATATTTTTCTGACTGGTTACGTGATACCATCGGTGCACATAGCTATTATGAGGCTGGGAAACTGCAAAGTTCCTGTGCAAGATGGCTGACACTCAATAAAACATTTTTAGAACTTCAGCCTAAAGAAAAACAGGAAGTAGAAATAAGAATGGATATTCCGGACTCTGTAGATGCGGTAAAAGAAATGAAATGGACAATGTTGATGGTGGAAAGTAAAGGAGAAAAAACAGCACCCAAAAAAAACAACCTGCAACTTTACAACGTGGCAAGAATAGGTATACATGTATGTCAGACTCCTCCTTCTTTAACAAATATGGAACTAAAAGTTTTGAACTTTTATGCCATACCCGGATCTAATAAAGAGTATGGAGTTGTATGCCAGAATGTTGGTAATTGCCAGTTTGATGCAAGAAGTTATATAGAATTAACTCCCTTAAATGAAGACGGGAAAAAAATAACTATTGAACCTAAAACTTTCCCTGTTTTCCCAGGACAAAGAAGATACATAAAGTTTTCTATACCTGAATCTGTAGCAAAAGGAAAATATAACGCAGTTGCAATTGTAGAAGCAGGGAGTGAGGCACCATTAGAAGCTGCACAAGCCATTATAGAGGTGAAATAAACAATCAGCTCCTGGTAAACCCTATCACCAAAGGTTTTGAAAAGAGCCAACCATCGGAATCGAACCGACGACCTACAATTTACGAAACTGTTGCTCTGCCAGCTGAGCTAGGTTGGCTTTGAAATACGCATTAAATCACCACAACTTCATTAAAATCGTTCTTATTAAAGTATTTTTGAGCCAAGATTTGCAATTCTTTGGCACTAATGGTTTTGTAAATATTTATGTTATTATTGAAGTACTCTTCGGTAAAACCATGCAGGATCAACGTGCGCCAGCGTTGAAGAATGGAGAACGGACCGTCAAGATCGCCCAGGAGACCTCCAAGAAGATAATTCTTTACAAGCAGTAACTCTTCATCAGTTGCTTGTTCATTGCATAAAACTTCCATTTCATGATATATTTCCTTTATTGCGGGTTCCACCACATCTCTGCCGGTTTCTGTATGAATGACCAATGAACCACCGTTAAGATCAGGCCCCAGCGAACTGTATATGCCATAGGTAAAACCCTTTTCTTCCCTTATATTACTCATGAGTCTCGAACCAAAATATCCGCCGAAAAGAGTATTCAGCACTACCATAGGTGTATAATCAGGATGGTGTCGGTTTGGGAACATCCGGCCTATCCTTATTGCCCCCTGCACACCATTTGGATCGTTATTTATTTTCAATACCCGTTCTACTGGTGGTGGCGCTGGAAAGCTCAATTCTTGTAATCCCGATTTTTCATTGATCGGCTGACCAAATATGGAGTTCACGATCTTTACTTCTTGCTCACCCACCTTACCCGCCATAAATATTTTTGCATTTGCGAGATTGAAATGAGTTTTGTAAAAAGCAACGAGGTCTTCTCTGTTCAACGCTTCAATATTCTCTTTTTTAGAAAACCTCCCATATGGATGTGCCTCTCCAAACAGTACTGCATCTATTCTTTGATTAGCAACAAATTCACACTGGCGCAGGTTTACAAGTAATCTTTGTATAGCGTTGTGCTTATGAATCTCCACTTCATGCTCCGGGAATGCAGCATCGTTAATGATCTCATATACCATTGGCAATAAAGAAGGCAGATGTTTGGTAAGACAGTGCAAAGTAATATTGCCAAAGTCGTTCCCGGCGCTTACTTTAAGCTGTGCACCATAGAATTCAAGCGACTCATGTATTTGTTCAGAGGTATATTTTGTGGTTCCGTTCTTCATCAAACCTGCGGTCGCGTGGGCTACAGAAGGTTTTTGTTCATACCACAATCCTGCAGGAAAGATCCAGTCTATCTGCACCACATCCTGCACCCCGGCATCCAGCCAGTAAAAGGGAAGGCCGTTATCCAGCTTTTCTGTGTTAATTGGCGGCAGTTTATAATCAAATTCTACTGCGTCATGTATTTCTGGAGGTGATGTGCGGTCTAATATCATTTTGTAGTTTAATTCTTATCCTGATTAAATTCCATTTTTACTCTTTTACAAACAGCGCCCGTAATTCACCGGCATCTTCTGTTTTCATTTTTCCACCAAGTATCAGGCGCAGTTGCCTGCGGCGGAGTGCCCCTTCATGCATCTTTTTTTCACCTTCTGTTTCAGGTACCAATTCTGGCACCTTTCGTGGCCTGCCATTAGGGTCGAGTGCCACAAATGTCATATATGCTTCGTTTGAAAGGTACTTGTATTGTACCGAAAGATCTTCCCCCCATACCCTAAGATAGACCTCCATAGAGGTATTGAATGTACGGGTAAGTTTTGCTTCAATAGTAAGCAGGTTGCCTAATTTTATGGGTTGCGCAAAAGATACATTGTCAACTGAAGCCGTTACAACGGGGCAATTGCAATGTTTCATAGAAGAAATGGCAGCCGCAATATCCATCCAGTGCATCAGCTTGCCACCCATCAGGTTGCCCAGGGTATTAGTATCATTGGGCAGCACCAGTTCCGACATAATCACAAAAGTATCCTGCGGTCTTTTTACTTGCATATTTCTACTTTGGGCGTAAAGTTAACGCTTTGATGGCTACCTGCCGTTTATCATGCATTATACGGATATAATAGTTACCTGCACTTAAGCTGGCCGGTAGCATTACCAGCCTGGAACTTTTGCCATTGGTTGGCAGTTCCCCGCCCAATAATACCTGCCCTGAAATATTGAACACCTCATAAGACCATTTACCTCCTTCACCGGGCACATCAATTATAAGCTCCCTCCCAATATCAGGATTAGGATAAATTTTTATGTTCCCTTCATCAATTATATTTTCCACACCTGCCGCCGAAAGTCGCTGTATATGCGTTGTTGCCTTATAAGGTTGGGTATATGCTGCATCCCTGAATGTTACCTGCGCCAAAGGCGTAACCTCCTGCGGACGATAATATAACTGTTCATAAACAGTATCTTTCTTTCCCTGTGTTAAACCCAAAATGGTAAGCAATGAACCAGGAAAAGGAACTCCATTCAGGAAAAAGCTATCAGTATGCACAGTCATAGTTTGCACCTGCAAAACATTCAGATAATCTGAAGGACTACCCGTTGCATCTTTTACCCGCATCTTACCCCATCCCACCACAGTATCTTTTTCATTAGTGTATGTTCTCACAAAACCTGGTGCCAAAGTGTCACCATTTGCAAGAAAGGTAAATTGAAAATTCAGGTCATATTGATAAATAGACGTCCATGAAGTATTATAAGTAGCAGGAAACGCAATTAAGATTCTTTGAGGAGAGTATAATGAATTCTGTGCATTTATTATAATGCTATCGTAAGCACCAGAAGTTAATGGAGTTAAACTATATTGAGCTTTTTTGATAATATTGCAATATTCCAAAATCCCGCTTCCTGTGACGTTAGATTGAATATTACCATAGTATTTATACATTCCAAAATTATAAGTGTTGCTATCTGCAAATTGGTATATCGTTGTAGGCACACGGTAATCAAAATAAACAGGGGTTGTGTCCGTTACGATACTCATATCCCACGAGCCGTTGGGAGTTGCATTTAATACTGGAAATGAAGAATTATAAGTGGTTTTTTTCAGGCTGTCAGTGCCAATAACTGAACCTGGATAACTCATTGAGTCCAAAGTTAATTGGGCTTTAAGACGGCTAGTCAATAATGCACAAATCAGGAAGAGTACAATACGATTCATAAGCAGTTATTCTTACAAATATATTCAAATTATCCAAATCGTACTTTAGTGTACACCCTATGCAACAACGATCATTACTTACTTAAGTGCATGCTCCGCTCTTTATACAATTGCCTGAACCAGGGATCACGCAGGTTTTTAATAAACCTGATTGCTTCACCGGTACTCTTCATTTCCGGACCCAGTTCCTTATTAACATTGGGGAATTTATTGAAACTGAAAACCGGTTCTTTCACTGCAAACCCATCCAGCTTTTGAACCAGGTCCAGGTCTTTTAACATGGTTTCTCCCATCATTACCTTTGTCGCAATATTCAGGTAGGGTATTCCATAGGCTTTAGCAATAAATGGGGTTGTACGGCTGGCACGCGGATTTGCTTCTATCACAAATACCTTACCATCTTTAATAGCATACTGTATATTGATCAACCCTTTGATGTTTAGCCTTAGAGCGATCTTTTTTGCGATTTCAATCATCTCATCTACTATAAGTGGCGTAAGATTGAATGCGGGCAGTACAGCATGGCTGTCACCGCTATGAATGCCTGCCGGCTCTATATGTTCCATCACGCCCATTATGTGCACGTCTTCTCCATCGCATATCGCATCCACTTCAGCCTCCTGGCAACGGTCGAGGAAGTGGTCAATGAGAATTTTATTTCCGGGTAAATGCTTCAGCAGGCTCACCACGCTTTTCTCCAGTTCATCATCGTTTATCACTATCCTCATGCGCTGACCACCCAGCACATAAGAAGGACGGACTAATACCGGGTAGCCCACTCCTTTTGCTACTTCAATTGCCTGATCTGTAGTATAGGCTGTTCCGTAATTAGGATAAGGGATACCGAGTTCTTTCAATGTATCGCTAAACCGGCCTCGGTCCTCGGCAATATCCATACTGTCAAAAGAAGTGCCTATTATCTTTATACCTTTTTCGTAGAGGCGCTTGGCAAGTTTCAAAGCTGTTTGCCCGCCGAGCTGCACTATAACTCCATCCGGTTGTTCGTGTTCAATGATCTCCCAAAGGTGTTCCCAGTAAACCGGTTCAAAATATAATTTATCAGCAATATCGAAATCAGTGGATACAGTTTCCGGGTTACAATTCAACATGATTGATTCATACCCGCATTCTCTTATTGCCATCAGGCCATGGGTGCAGCAATAATCAAATTCTATGCCCTGGCCAATCCTGTTTGGGCCTGACCCAAGAACAATTATTTTTTTCTTTCCCGATAGCTTGCTTTCATTAGCCCCTCCCGGCCTCCCCCAAGGGGAGGAGGTGGCAACAGAGGCTCCCCCCTGGGGGGAGATAGAGGGGGCTTCAAACGTGCTGTAGAAATACGGCGTTTTAGCTTCAAACTCGGCGCTGCAGGTATCCACCATTTTATACACACGCTTTATACCCAAAGCCTTCCGGTGCTCATAAACTTCTTCAGCCGTACAGTCTTTTACCAGTTCTGCTATCTGTTCGTCACTGAATCCCATTTGTTTAGCCTCAAAAAGTAGTGTGTCAGGAAGTTTTTCCAGGTGTTTGAATTTTCGTATTTCCACTTCCAGGTTTACAATATTCTGAATCTGGTATAAAAACCACCTGTCAATATGGGTCAGCTCCTGGATGGTTTTGATAGAAACCCCGGCAGCCATCGCTTCTTTTATTCTGAATATCCGGTCCCATGTAGGGCGCTTCAGCGTATCTATAAGTTCCTCCGGCCGCAGACGGCTCGTACTAATGAAAGATAGTCCCGTGGCATTGTTCTCCAGGCTCTGGCAGGCTTTTTGCAGCGCTTCAGGAAAAGTGCGGCCAATTGCCATTACCTCTCCAACTGATTTCATCTGCAACCCTAAAGTATCATCGGCCCCTTTGAATTTATCGAAATTCCAGCGAGGCATCTTAACGATCACGTAGTCAAGCGCCGGTTCAAAATATGCGGATGTGGTTTGGGTTATCTGGTTCTTCAATTCATCAAGTGCATACCCTATAGCGAGTTTTGCCGCTATCTTGGCGATAGGATACCCAGTGGCTTTCGATGCAAGAGCGGAAGATCGGCTTACACGCGGATTAATCTCTATAGCTATGATTTCTTCCGTCGCAGGATTTAATGCAAACTGAACATTACATCCGCCTGCAAAATTCCCAAGGTCGCGCATCATCATGATAGCCGTATTACGCATCAGCTGAAAAGCAGTATCACTCAATGTCATAGCGGGCGCGACTGTAATGCTGTCTCCGGTATGAATCCCCATTGGGTCAAAGTTCTCCACAGTACAAATGATGACAACATTATCATTCATATCGCGCAATAACTCCAGTTCAAATTCCTTCCAGCCAAGTACAGCTTTTTCTACGAGTACTTCATGCATAGGCGATGCAGTCAGGCCACGTTCCAGGGCTGCGTCCAGTTCGTCTTTATGCATTACTATTCCGCCACCTGTTCCGCCTAATGTAAACGAAGGACGAATTACAATTGGGAGCCCTATTTGTTGTGCAAACTCTTTCCCTTCCAGCAGGGAATTGGCGGTTCTGGCCTGTGCCACCGGCACTCCCAGTTCTATCATCCATTTCCGGAACATTTCGCGGTCCTCTGCTTTATCTATAGCCTTAATGTCCACACCTATCAGCCTTACTTTATACTTTTCCCATACACCCAACTCATCGGCTTCTTTAGCCAGGTTAAGGGCAGTTTGCCCGCCCATGGTAGGCAATACGGCATCTATTTCATTTTCCTCCAGTATCTGTTCTATGCTTTCTACAGTCAGGGGCAACAGATATACCCTGTCTGCCATTATAGGATCCGTCATTATTGTAGCCGGATTTGAGTTGATGAGTATTACTTTCACCCCTTCCTCCCTCAGGCTTCTGGCTGCCTGGGAACCTGAATAGTCGAATTCACAAGCCTGGCCAATAATAATAGGACCGGAACCAATAATGAGCACACTTTTAATAGAAAGATCGCGCGGCATTGAATAAAATAAAAATTAAGAGTGAAAAATTAATAAAGCGCGATGAGCAGATATAAAAATCGGGCTCAACGCCCGAAGCGCAAAAGTACGTAAAAATGGCATTCATTGCATATCAAATATTTTAACTTTTTCCGCACTTTCAGGTTTAATCTTACATGAATAATTTCGAGCCTATGAGTTAAATTAAACAAATAGACTATTTCACTTTAATTGACAAATTATGCACATGTCTCATAATTTACCCTCTCGGGGATTATTATTTCCATAATTTTGTCGCAATTGGGGTAAAATACCCTAAACTGTACCACTTTTTTCGCACTTTTGCCATTATCATAAAAAATTACTGCCATAATGAGTTTTTTAGGCTTTTTTAAATTTCTGACACAGGAAATCGCAATTGACCTTGGCACCGCCAATACGCTTATTATTCACAATGACCAGGTAGTGGTTGACGAGCCATCTATCGTAGCCATAGACCGGACTACAAATAAAATTGTAGCTGTTGGTAAAAAGGCGATGATGATGCATGAAAAGACCCATGATAATCTGAAAACCATACGCCCGTTGCGGGATGGCGTGATAGCGGATTTCAACGCCGCTGAAGGCATGCTCCGGGAAATGATAAAATTAGTTTACCCTAAAAAGCCGATGTTCCCACCCAGTTGGCGAATGGTAATTTGTATTCCATCAAGCATTACAGAGGTAGAAAAAAGAGCAGTAAGAGATTCAGCAGAGCAGGCAGGCGCTAAGGAAGTGTATATGATACATGAACCAATGGCCGCAGCACTGGGTATTGGCATTGATGTAGAAGAGCCAACAGGCAATATGATCATTGATATTGGCGGTGGTACTACTGGTATATCAGTTATAGCTCTTGCCGGTATAGTTTGCGATCAATCAATACGTATAGCGGGAGATGAGTTTACCACCGACATTATGGAAGCCATGCGTCGCTACCATAGCCTGATGATAGGTGAGCGTACTGCAGAGCAAATAAAAATTCATGTTGGCTCGGCACTAAAAGAATTAGATAATCCACCTGATGATATAGCAGTAAACGGGCGTGACCTCGTAACAGGGATCCCGAAACAGATCATGGTATCCTACCAGGAAGTTGCAGAAGCGCTTGATAAATCTATATTCAAAATAGAAGAAGCGATCTTAAAAGCCCTGGAAAGTACTCCGCCGGAATTGGCTGCCGATATCTACCGGCGTGGCTTGTATCTTACCGGTGGTGGCGCCTTGCTGCGCGGGCTGGATAAACGTATTTCCCATAAAATTAAATTACCAGTGCATGTGGCTGATGATCCGCTGCGTGCCGTAGTAAGAGGTACCGGAATGGCGCTGAAGAATATTGCAAGGATGCCTTTCCTGATGAAGTGATAGTTTTCTGGAATTAGGAGTTAGTAATTAGTAATTTGGATGACCAATAAACAAATAAATTTTGATCAGTTATTCAAGTCCAAACGTGGATTTGAAAAAATGTTCACCTTGAACAACAATCCTAATTACAAATTCCTCCCGATAGCTATCGGGACAAATTCCTGAAACTGTGCGCAATTTCATACTTTTCATACGCCGCTTTTTTAATCTTATCCTGTTCCTGGGTTTAGAAATAGTGTGCGTCATACTCATTTCACGCACAAACACTTTACAAGGTAATGATATTATTAGCTCGGCCAATACTGTTGCAGGCATCATTTACCAAAAGCAGAGCGACTTAGTTTATTATTTCGGGTTGCGAAAAATGAACGACAGCCTGCTGAATGAAAATGCCCAATTGCGTAAGAAAATAGATCTGATGCATAGTGTAGATACACTTAAAGACAGTGTGGTACATGTGAAGCTCAAGGAGGAAGACACCACAAAGCACATAGTAAAATATGCCGATTACATGTACATGACAGCCAGGGTTATCAACAACTCCACCAATGCCAGTGACAATTATATCACCATAAACCGTGGTTCTAAAGATGGCGTTGGTAAAGGCTTTGCAGTAATTTCCGGTACCGGCATTGTAGGCCGCGTAGAGCATGTTTCCGCTCGCTTTGCCAGTGTTTTGTCTGTGCTAAGCGCCAAACAGCGTGTGAGTGCAAAATTGAAAAACGGCACCAATGGTTTTGTGATCTGGGATGAAAAAGGACCTGATATACTTACCATGATTGATGTATCGAAAGATGTAAATGTAAAAAAGGGGGACTCTATATTTACCAATAACTTTTCACTTTATTTTCCACCAGATATTCTGATAGGAACTGTAATAAAGATAGAGGAAGAAAAGAAAAAAGGTATGTTGATCATCTCCTTGCTTTCGTCAACAAATTTTCACAACCTGCAGTATGTGTATGTGGTGGATAACAAAATGGCATTAGAAAAAAAACAGTTGGAAGATTCGACATCCAAAAAATGAGAGGAGGCCTCTCCCCGGCCCTCCCCAAGAGGGAGGGTGAGGTCGAATGAGTTTGGTAACAGTGAAAAGTAAAGAAGCAAAATGAACGTTTATATAAAAAATATTTTACGCTTTTGTATTATCATCCTGCTCCAGGTGCTTATTCTCAATAAGATCACTTTGAGATGGTGGAGTGAGCCTTCCCATTTCCCTATTTTCATTCCCTACGTTTATCTCCTGTTTATTTTATTGCTTCCATTCGAGACACCTGTGTGGGCATTACTCATAATTGGATTAGCTCTTGGGCTTACGGTTGATACTTTTATGAACACTGCAGGGATGCATGCCTGTGCCACAATATTGGTCGCCTATTTACGGACCAATGTATTAAGTGCATTGTTACCCAGGAATCTGTCGGAATACTCCGGACAGCATCCGTCAATAAAAAGTATGGGATGGATGCCTTTCCTGGTGTATAGCGGGTTTCTGATAATTCTCCATCACTTCGTTTTCTTCACTATCGAATTGTGGAACTTTACCAATATCGGCTTCCTCTTATTAAAAATACTGGACTCCTCTGTTACCTCTATGTTGTTTATTATAGTTTACCTCCTTCTTTTTACTAAGCAGAACACATCACGGATTTAGTATCAATCAAGGGGTATGGTGGTATTGAACTCAATACCATACGCACTGATAGCAATGTCAGGCCTAATCCAGTTAAATAATATTTGACCTCCTGTATTAATTATCCCAGTAACGTGCTTAATCCATGCTACCCCAAGATCATCCTTGATCAAACTCGCTACATAATAATGACCGACAAAAAAAGTATTGTTATTAGGAATATATTCAGAAGGTAAAGTCCCCATTAAAGAAAATAACGCACCGGGTGAAGCAGCAAAATTCTGTGCATTATTTGCGATTAGAAATCCCCTTATGTGCAGGGAATTTGTAAGCAGATTCTTTTTATAATAGATAGTACCTGTTACGCCTCCATCTGCAGGGAGTGTACTAACTACAAGAGAATTCCAGCCTGTCTCACGGCCATGCTGCCCGAATACTACCTGAAATGGCTGCAGGTCAGTAAACGGGAATTGTGTAGCCGTTGTGGCAGATGGACCTAATAACAAGGTAGCAGTTTTATTAAGGACCGCGCCAAAAGAACTGCCATCATTATAGGTAAGGCTTGCGGCAGTCGGAGTGATATTTACCAGCACCACATCACCCACTGGTATTGTTGTATAGGAACCGGCATTAAATTTTATCAGATCGCCATTATAAAAAAACCAGCCATCGGCAATTGTAGTAGTTGGTCCGGAGACAGAAACATCCATACCGTTAATGAGTGTTGGCCCGCTTCCTCCCATTACAGCAAACGCATTCAGGCATTCGGTGTAAGCCTGCTGTAAATAATCCAGTTCATCCTGTGTAAGCGGGAACCCTCCCGGATGTGTAAAATCTATTGCTTTCATTTCTTTGATTTTATTTGAAACCATTAATAGGTAACAACACTATAGTTATTCCTGCCGGGCAGCCTGTAAAGAT
This sequence comes from uncultured Bacteroidota bacterium, assembly GCA_903839875.1. Lineage (GTDB taxonomy): Bacteria > Bacteroidota > Bacteroidia > Chitinophagales > Chitinophagaceae > Nemorincola. Next base: position 7,738 of record CAIMDZ010000003.1, on the reverse strand, counting down.
CCACAAGCGCTTTCAACCGTACTACATCATATCCCGAACCAGCTGCAACAAGTACAGGCACATGTACTATGAAACAAATTCCAAGCGCATATGTTTCCAGGTCGGTATACAATACTTCCGGATCAGAGTAAGTGGTACTTCCTTCTTCACTCACAAGTCCCAGCCATACAGGTTTCGTTTCTGAAACCAAATAAAGGAATATCGGATCTTTAAAAGGTCCATCGGTAATAAATATGCCCCTTGACACAGGGTTAAAGGCATCATTCAGCACAGCCTCCAGGAAACAAACCTGTCCCTCATGAGCCAGTAAGTACAGATTGTTTTTTCTGTAGGTATTGAATAAATTATATAACCACTTTACCGGGCTGACTACTACTTTCAGCCATGATAGCATAACCGGCTGACGTAACTTTACAGGTACCAGCTGCGGAACCAGGCTATCATAATCTATGTAAAAAAATCCCATAACAGATGCTCGCTAAATGAGCTTTTATTTTTTATTGAAATATTTTATCCCTCAAATCCCTGTTGCTATCAATCCTATATTGGACCATGAGCAGTATAAGATACATGTGCATCAAAATAGACCTCGTCGAGTACCATGTAGCCCGCGTCTGGCAGGTATTCATACGCTATCGGTACATAGGCCGTTACGCCATAATTAGCCTGTGCGCTCACAACTTCCCCTATCCTAACACCATCAATGGCCTGTAGTGTTCCTATTACATTATTCAATACAAACAGGCCATTAAATGGCAAGTTGTCCAGGAATGCCTTTATAGCATCTTTTACGGGAGTTGTACTTGTACCATCCAGTCGTCGTCCGGTGGCATCGAGTACCAGCGGATCATAAAATATGGCTACTACCATTCGCAGGTTATCAGGATTGTCACTTGTTACCTGCAACCTTACACCTGCGTCTTTAACCCTGCCCATGTATGCGGTCAATGCAGTTAACTGCAAAGAACTTAATGGCTCCAATACTCCGCCGCTCAGCTTCGCCACTTTTAACCGCACCAGGTTTACCAGTTCAACTGCCGCAGCAAATTGTACAACAAGTACTATAGGGTCCACTGGCGGCACAACCGTGTATACATCTGTATCGGCAGGTAATGTCACCCCATACTGGAATGCCTTCGCCATAGTTACATACCATTGAAGTGAATGAGGTTTTTGCGTTGCAATAATATTGCTGACCTCCGCCTTGTGGGCATCAAATAAATTCTCTAAAGTCCACTGGCAAACCGCTACTATGTAGGTCCACAGCAACCATATGGATACATTGCTTGTACTACTCAACCCGCTTAATGTACTATCTGCAGTTTTGGCAGCTACAATCGTTGCCTGTATCTGTGCTATACTCCTGGCCATAAAATCAAAAAAGTTTAGAAAGAAATATCGGTAATGTTGTTTTCAAAATAAAATCAACCTATTCATTAAGTTATCTCCACAACTTCGGTAAATGCACTGGCAGGGTAGGTTACACTTCCATTCGTGTAAATTGTTCCAACACCAAACGTATAACTTCCTCTCTGTAAAACAAGTATCGTCTTATCCGGATTGCCCGGATCCAAAGGGTCTGCGCTTCCTCCTGATGCATCACCCAACCAACTCATAACATGGGTTACAAAATCCACATGCGAAATAGGAGGGTGATGCCTGGTTAGTCTTAAGGTCGCTGTATTATGAGTCACTGTTACGACCTCAACCAGCAATTCAGCTATCAGGTATTCTTCTAGGTTTTGTGTAGCATTATCCAGCACTATCAATGGGGCAGCAAATGCTGAATTACCTTTAATATCCACAAAGGTTAAAGTTTTTGTCCCCGGTCCCATATCACTCCATACAAGCATAAATCCTCTTCCGGTTATCCAAATAAGATTGTATATGACCTGCTTTGAATCCATGTATGGTACTCCTACACCTCCAATATCTATCCCTAAATTGATATCAGGCATATCCCCTGCAATAAACCTTTCCTCTGTTATATAATTAAATGGAGGGGTAGGATTAGAAGGATAATAGGCATGAGGTATAGGGTATACATTAATAAAACCGGGTGCTGCCATATAATCAAATTCATAAAGGCCGGTTACCGACGGCAGACTTGAAGTCCGTGGAGAGACCTGCATAACAGGCTTTAGAACTTCTTCAACTCTTATTGCTACATCACTGTCCAATGTACCAATAATTATTCCATTCTGTTTCAGGTACTGTAATACTTCAGTACTGCTGATTAAAGGTTTATCAATACTATCTACTATAAATACAGATCCTACATCCGGATAATCGCTTATACTCATATTATTTTCTAACATCATCTGCATACCGCCTTCCAATGTGCCGCAACCTTGCAGGATCACATCTGGCATGCTCTGGTTTGGCATTACTTTTATAGTATTTGTCATTGGTTTCTATTTATTGACCGAAAAGAAGGAGAACTCAGTTGTGTTTATCATCGGTAAAAAGCATCTGAATTGATAACACCCAAAGATGAAAGCTGAACACTCTTCACATCCATTCCGTCCTTTGTAAACTCTACGCTTATCGCTCTAATAAGTGACTGGAAATGCTCATCATCCATATAATTTATTGCTCCCACACATATCGTTGGATGTTGTTTAAAATCACCTTTATTATTTACAATTAGTTGCTGTTGATGTTGTGCTGTACTTTCGGCTGAGCTAAAATCTCCATTACCTATTACCAGGTCATAACCTACATTGAGACCTATATCTATCATTTGTGTCGCCATCATTAAGTAATTATATTGGTAAATATTCCTGTTACCGGCCCACCTCCTGATGGGGCCACCAATCCTGTTGAATATGTGATCGTAGCGCCAGCTACAAAAGTCTGCATTGCACTTGCTATCGCATCACACAATGTATCCACTTCTGATATTTGTGCCGGGCTTGGTGAAGGCAGGTTGGCAAGCATTGCTGTCTTCAATGCATTTTTCAATGCTAAAGTATCTAAAGCCATAATTGATTTATTAACTGGTCAGCAGATTGTTCAGTCTGGTTATAAGATTATTGAAATCAGCAACATTCACAGGTATGCTGCTTGTTCCTGAAGGCGTTGGTACTGTTAGTTCAGTGATATAGGTGAAGCAATCTTTTAACAATTGAAACAAACTTTCGCTTGAGGTATTCATCTTGAACAAACTATCGGAAACACTAAATAAAACATTTCCATTCTTTATATTTACCTGGTTGTTATCAATTTCATACTGCACATTTCCAATTGTTACAATTGTCTTATCCAGTTCACTTGCTTTTATTAATATCCATTCCCCTTCACCGTCAACAGTTCCAATCACAACATTGCTTCCATCTGCTGGAAATAAAATATAACCATTCCCATTTTCCGTGATCGTATTCAACATAATCCCTTCAATTGGATCACTGTCATCACTTGGCTGAACACTTATCGTATATGCACTTGTATCAGTACTTCCAGCAATAACTGTTCCGCTGGTTATTTCATAATAGTTGCCTACCAATGATCTTATCCCTGTTTTAATTTTCGCAGTATTTTTATTCATTTGCTGTATCGTTTTTAAAACCTTTTCTTGGACCGATCTCAATTTTTCTCCTTGCACCCTTCACTCCGAAACTTACTTCAGTGCTTTCAATCAGGTAGGTCCCATCAAGTTCCGGATATCGCCCATCCGTTACATAAGCCATATAACCAGGTGCCGCATACGGTTGCAGAAATGCATTTATACTCCCTTCATAACCCGAAAAATTAAGTTGGCAGGTCTTTTCATTACTAAGATCTTTTAATGCAGAAAGGTCATTTACCTGGTTCAGAATTTTACTGTGTATGCGTTTATAGTTTTTGAAAATGTCAGAGGTTTGTGATACTTTTTCTCCGTTCGAACGCTTCTTACTATATTTTACCTGAACCGGATCATCCTGCAGATTCCTTGCTTTTAAACTATTGTCCTTGATCACATTGTACCCCGGCTTTAAATTTACCAACCCCTTATTGAATACATCTTCCCCGCTGGCAAAAGGAGTATAAACCAATCCACACCATAAAGTATCAGGTTCTATAAAAAAGCAAGTCACGCAACCATCTGTACACTTTCCTATATAGTTAATAATATCAAACCCTGTAGCATCCTTAAGATGCACATTTGTGAATTCAAAATCAACCATACATTTTACCGCAATGTTATACTTCGGATCAATTCCAGAAACTGCAGCTGCTAAAAGCTCTTTAATAGATGCGGATATCCAGAATCCGTTAATGGTATTCCTCCTCAGCAACCAACTGTAACCCTCACATTCAACCTCCAATGGCATATTCAAATCACGGTACTTTACAAATCCCCTGAATTCCGTTTGAAGGTCTGAGTTATAACCTAGATTTATAGTTACTGGATCCCCATCTTTAAATTGCTTACCGGTAATTACTTTTTCTGAATTTACCCTATCACCCGAAACAATCTTTGCTATAGACGGTATTGAAATGACTGCAGTATCCACAATACCATGAAGACTCTGCTTTATTTTTACTTCATTTACTCCGCTAAATCTGAAGTTGCCGATTGTTATGTCACTGTTCAGTTCAAACATTATGAAATGGATATTAAGTTAAATGGTTCGTCACTAACCATATGTAGCTCATATGGCCGTACATTTTTAACGCCTTTCAAAGCGGGAAATTTCAACTCACGTATAACTACCTGGTCACTGCCGCTCCTGTCAGGTCTAAGAAGAAAAATATCTGTTATAGGGGATTGTATTGATAATGCAGCGTTCTGTTCATAAATCGTTCGGATGGTTGTGACATCGTTTTCAGGAAATTCCTCCGAACTCCCAATCATGAAGCCTCTGACTGTTATCTCATAATCCTGTATATTGATAAGCTCCTTCACAGTTCCTCTTCGTTCGGTAAGAGGAGTTTCAACTATTGTTTTTCGACTCGTTACAGAAATTATCGGATACGGTAGGTCCCACTTTCTCTGGGTCCCTGAATTATTATTAGCCCCGACTACATCCCCCGACTGTGCCTCAGCAGCGCTGTCCGTATATACCAGGCTCACAGGCATAAAATATTCTGTTCCTAAAGCATCCTTCGCATAATAGGGCGACCCCTGAGCTCCTTGCTCCACCCTTGACGGGAACCTTGGATCCTGGTTTCCAGCGCCTGATACAGGTTTAAAGTCCGGTTTAAAAGCAAGTGTTATATATCCGAATGTTTTTTCAAAAAGATCGGCTAAATTAAACGTTATCGCTGCCATATTTATTGAATTGCATTTGCACTGTTAAGTATTTCGAGCAACACTTCTTCCACCTTTTGCTTAAAATCATTGAGCCCGTCAGTTACATTATTTGCATGGATGATAAAGTTTTCAACCATTGCTTTGTTCAGATTGATATTAATAACTTTACCTCCAGAGGTATTGGCCTGCTCAGGTCTTCTTTGATTGCCTGAACTATATGATGGATTCCTTTCTGAAACAGGAAAGTATCTCCCCTCATTTGCCTTTCCCAACAGATTAGCAAATGCTTCCTCAATCGCTCCATCTACTTCACTTAACGTATTGGTGTGGTGTATTTCATCGTATTTCTTTGCATCATTGATATCCTTTAATACTTGCTGGTTAAACACCTGTTTACCTCCCATCCATCCCGCATAGTTCAACTGTTGCTGCATTTCGAACGTCTGGTCATGGTAGCTTTGCTTTACAGCTATCTTGTCCTTATTCGTCTTATAAATACCTTGCGCCAGGTTTTTACTCACTGCGATGTCGCTTATTGCGACAGGAACCGGAATATTCAAATCATACGACCCGCTCCCGAATTTTTGCTGATTTTCTAGCACCGGATTACTGTTTATCCTCCACTGCGCAAATTGTTCATTGTTTGGTTTGTGCATTCCGTTCAGGTATCCGTTCGCTTCAGTTTCGCTTATTACGAATGACAGAAGTGTTCGAGGAACATTTTTTTGTTCCTGCATTTTTTCCTCTTTTATTTTATTTTCCTCTTCGTTGGCAGATATTATTCCATCCACCAAAGTCACTCCAGCTGCCACCCATCCAACAGACCCAATTGACCCTTCAACAGCCAAAAGTCCGGCAGCCCCATCCACAATCTTATTTGCATCTGCCTCTCCTTCAGCTAACAAGTACCCTTTCGACGCCATTGAAACCATATCAGCAATTCCACCAAAACCTTCTTTGAAACTGCTCATCAGACCCACTTCTCGCTTTACATTTTTTAATTCCGGAGTTAATTTCCCAAACGACTCGGTAACCTTAATTGTTTGCTCTGCGAGCTGGATCATGCCCTGCACTGTATTCAAAACTTGCCCTCCGTCCGGGTCCTTTACCGGTATACTTCCAACATTTCCTTTTGTATCATTGTTGACAATGATCTCATTGTCTGCGCCTTTGTTATCCATTTCCGGCCACCCGCATGACACTTCAGATAAAGAATAATTTCCTGAAAAATCAAATTTCAGTACCCTATTGATGCCTGTTATCAATTCATCAGTTTGCTGAAATAGTGTTCTCGTCTTTGCAAGCATGTACTCAAATCGCGTCACATCATTCTGATAGTTAACCAGTTCAATATTTAATAATTCGTTCAACATATTCTGGGAGGTGTTTTAACTGATTTAAGTATTTTATTATTTGCTGATGTTTTTAATATTACAACATAAAATTGTAGCCACTTATTTATAGCTAAAATTCATCAGCGGAGAAAACAGAAACAGGCAGGAAATCACAGAAAGACGCGATAGTACTTTGCACAATTTTGACATTGGTAGTTATTCTGTTTGTTTTGTTTACCATTGTAGAGTCCTACTGCCAGTTACGTATCGTGGGATGGTTGATCTTTTGTTTCGTAGTTGGCACACTTGGCCTGAACAGGAAGATTGGCTTTGGTGACACTTTTTTTATTTCTCTGCTCCTTTCGCTGATTATCGGCCTTATTATTACACTCACATCAAGCTGCTTCAAAAATGAAGAATACAAGGAACAAATGCTCAGGATGGAGCAAAATACTTCTTCAAAGTCAGTCGTGGATCAATTGCATAAACTGAATGAACTCCGGAAAGATGGTGCGCTCACTGAAGAAGAATTTTCCGCCCAAAAAGATAAACTTATTAATCTCAGACCATTTCCTCATTTTCCGTTACTTATGTATGCCAAATGCGCTAACTTCTGTGCAAATTCCTCATCACTTAACGTTCGGTGGTCCAGCCCTGGCAGGTAATATTCAAGCAGAGTTTCCAGGTAACCTATGGAGTCGCGCGCGGGCCCGCCGCGCGACTCCGTTATAAGTTTACCAGCTTGGCCCTTTTACCGTCAAGTTTGGCTTTCAGTTCCTGGCTTACACCGATGAACATCTGGTCATCTCTCAATATCTCTTCACTTCCGCCTATAAATGTTACATTTGCAAGTTCCTCAAAAATATCCAATGCCTTTTCCCTGTCTGCCTTGCTCATTGCGCAGTTAAGTTCATGCCTTCCTGGGTTTTTAAAATACCCCACATGACCTTCCACCTCTATGGCATAGATCCCATACTTGTATTTTGCTTTCCACTCGGCTATTTGCATATCAGTAGCTTGCCCTTCTAATATCAATATATTGTCAGTCTGATTATTATACACAACGACATAAATAATGCAGCATAAAAATAGTATCTTTGGTAATTCTTTATCAAAAACTTATTTGTATGAAGCAAGTTACAATTGCCGATGCCGCACTTATGCAAGT
>CAIMDZ010000002.1 GCA_903839875.1 uncultured Bacteroidota bacterium | reverse complement strand
CCAGCACATTATCCTCAATTACGAGTGCAACGTTTTTTACCCCGGTTAAGTGTTTCACTGCATTAAGATGAGCGGAGTCGGTCTCAAAAAACTTACCCTTTGCAGCGCTGATCCTCAGATCCGGATAGAAGGCCTTGTACATATCTTTTGCCAGTGATTCCAGCCCATTGAATACAGAAAATATGACGATCATCGCGCCGCTGCTTACAGCAATTGCCAGCATACTGATGCGCGATAATATGGGCACTGCATTGGCCGAACGCTTACCGCGCAGATACCTGAAAGCCAGTTGCCATATTAGTGTTCGGTCCATTAGGATAGTTAACTTTCCTGGGCAGATGCAGGATCTTGTGTTTCACGCTCTTGCTTTATTTTTTTGAATATCTCATCCATCTTGAACACATGGTCCAGTGTGTCGTCTGAGAAAAACTGGAGTTCAGGCACCCTGCGCAACTGGTTTTTGATTCTTTGACCCAGTAGCTTCCGCCATTCCCAGGTGCGTTCCTTTATTTTATGCAGCAGCGCAGATGGTTCTTTTACCTGGAAGAAGCTTAAATAAACACGTGCTTCCAGCAGGTCGGGGGTAATGTTTACCTTAGAGATCGAGACCATGCCGCCATCCACAATATTCATTCCTTCTTTTTGAAAAATGTCGCTTAGTTCTTCCATTACCAGCTTACCCACTTGCTTTTGCCTTTTATTTTCGTCCATACACTGCTTTATTAGCCGATAAAGTTATGAATTAATATTGCTCCATTGGGTTACTCGGCAAATCCGTCTTCGAAACAGTATAAATTGTAATATTTAGTTTTAGGTATTATTTAGTAAATTCGTACCTCATTTTATAGCATGAAGAGATCATTTTTAGCTGTTTGTTTCGGTGCAATGTTTTTTGCTGCATGTAAAGAGGTACCTCCGGATATAAATTTTGGCGTGTCGGCCGTTGATACCACCTACATGCTGACCTCGGTGCCCGCTGTTACTGCACACAATGTACTTATTGAGGAGTTTACAGGCCAAAGTTGTTCAAACTGCCCTGCGGGTCATGCAATAGTGGACTCAGATGAGGTGCATTATCCTGGGCGGCTTAATGTTATTGCACTTTTTCCACACGATGGTTCTCCTTTAACAACTCCATCTTCGGGTGCTGCTTATGATTTCACATCCTCAGTATCACTGAATATTGCTAATACCATATTCGGAAGTATACCCCAATATCCTTCCGCAGGTGTTGACAGGCTACCTTATTTAAGTTCTTCCGGGCTATATATTGCAGATGCAAACTGGACTGCTGACTTTATCAGCCGGCTGTCGCAAGTTGATTCTCTGAACATGTCGGTATCAAGCAATTATGCTACTGTAGCGGGCGTTACTACTGCTACTATCGTTGCTACGGTTACTTATCTTCAGTCGATGACAACACAGCAGAATTTATCTGTTGTAGTCGTTGCAGATAGTATGTCCGATATACAGGAATTTCCGTTTGGTACTGATACCCCGGATTACGTATTCAATAGTGTCTTTGTGG
>CAIMDZ010000001.1 GCA_903839875.1 uncultured Bacteroidota bacterium | reverse complement strand
CATAAATTAATAATAAAATATTGATAATAAATTAGTTATAAAAATGCTAACTGACAAAAGATGTAAAATTAGTAGCCGTTTACAGTATAACTGGTTTATCAATTGGGAGTGCTGCCCGACTGCAAAAAAGAAAAGTTAAAATCTGGCACGCTATTTGCCCTCTAAATGAAAAACAAACTTTATGAAAACAACAAAAATCATTTACACAACAGGACTTTTGCTATCTTCATTTCTGTTTTCGTGCCGGAAAACAACCCCGGTTTCAACTCCTGTTACTACTACCTATTCATCCATGGATGAGGTTTTCGGTCAACTGAATCTTCAATCCAAAACTCTTACTGTGGATGCTGCCATCGGGGGCAGCTTTTTTGGTAACAGCGGTACGCATTATAATTTCTACCCCAATGCTTTCAAGACTGCTTCTGGAGCAAATGTGACAGGCTCTGTGCAAATCGAGGTAACAGAGTACCTGCAGAAAGGGGATATGCTCTTTTCAAAAATGTTGCCCATTAGCAATAATGAGCCGCTCTTATCAGGTGGAGAAATAAATGTTGTAGCAACACAGGGCGGACAGGAAGTATTTCTGAAGTGGGGGTACCCGCTGATAGCCAGTGTACCTGTTTCCGGAACTGCACCCACCGGAATGAAGCTATTCACAGGCCAGCCAAATTTGGATACTACCCAAATGAAAGCCAATTGGGTGCTACCGGTAAGAGACAGTGCAAAGTATATGATTGGCATATTTGTTCAACATGTAGGTTCAGGTGGAGGCGATACGCTAAATATCGTTTCCGACAGCCTCAGACTATGCAACGCAGATCAGTTTATGACCTCACCCATTTACCAAACCTTTACAGTGACAATAGCCGTTACAGGCGCTACCCTGCCGTCAACCGGAGTTTTCGGTTATACTTTATATGACACCTATAAAGGAGTGTGGCCATTAGGAAGGATAGGAAGTTATAGTGCCGGAGTCTTCACAGAAATGCATGTGCCAAACATACCCGTACATTTTGTAGTATTTACATTGATTAATGGCAAGTTCTATGGAGGAACGTTAGGCGCTACACCTGCTACAGGATCTAATTATACTGTGACCTTGACTCAACAAGACGCCGTAGCCTTCAAAACCCAGTTAAATAATTTATAATAGTCTTTATTGTGTTTCCATATACAAGTTCCGCGGGTTTGCGGAACTTGTACATTTAGCCCTGAAAATAAATGAACACAGTTACCACAGGCGGAAAGAAACAGGTTTGCTTTCATTTGTCTATTATATTTGTTGCAATTTCGGTTGCTTACTTCAAGGTGTTACATGCACCTTTTTCTACCTGGGACGATGACGATTATGTGTTTCAGAATCCTGACATTCAGGCTATCGATTTTAGCCACATCTATAAGTGGTTTACAGGTTACTATGTCGGCAACTATTCCCCGCTCACAATGTTTACCTATGCGCTTGAATATGCTGCAGCCAAACTCGATCCGTTTATCTACCATCTTTCAAACATCGTCATTCATTTATTCAACACTATTGCGCTTTACTTTCTCATTAAACGCATTCAGACGAATGCACTAGTTGCCTTATTCACCGCATTGTTGTTTTCATTGGCCCCTGTTCAAAACGAAGGGGTAAGCTGGATCAGCGAACGCAAGACGTTACTTTGTACTCTGTTTTATTTACTCGCATTGCTGCAATACACATCCTACATTGCAAGACCTTTGTTCCGGAAATTGTTACTTGTATTCCTGTTAGCCATCGCAGCTATGCTCTCTAAAGCTATTGCCGTTGCATTGCCCCTTTCAATGTTTGCCGTGGATATCTGGATGCACCGCGACTTCCGGTCACGAAAAATCTGGCTTGAAAAAATACCATTGTTCGCAATTGCTATTATAATCGGACTAACCGCTATTAAAGCAGAAGCGGCCGGACACTTCCTTGGACTACATCCTGAAAGCAACCCATTTGCCTCTTTGATAATTGCGGCATTTACCTATGTGCAGTATGCGGCGCATATCATTGCGCCTGTGCACCTGACGTTGTATTATCCTTACCCTGAGCACATCGGCCCGATGCAGTACCTCTGCCTGCTTCTGGTCATTGGCATAGCCAGGTTGTTCTTTGTTTCCTGGCGCAGAAAATGGTATGTGTTGTGTGGCGGCATATTGTTTTATACGGTCAACATAGCACTGGTGTTGCAGTTTGTACAGTTCAGTTTGTTCCTGATGGTTGACCACTATTCTTACATTGCAAGCATCGGGTTCATTTTCCCATTGGTCTATTATATCGTTAATTGGCTATCACAAAAAGGCCGGCCAATGATTGCTGCGGCGATCTTTGCATGCCTTTCAATAACCTTTCTTGTTACCACATTCATCCGCAATGATATCTGGCTTTCTGATGTAAATTTTGTGTCATCGCTTGTGGAGGATTTCCCGGAATCTGCGGTGGCACAGTACACCGCAGGAGCCTTTTACATGAAAGACGGCAACTATAAAGAATCCGAAATCCGCTTCAATAAAGCGGTCGCCCTCGACCCACGGAACTACAGGGCATGGTATAATAAAGGCGCTTTGGCATTAAGAGAAGGCAAAGTTGCCGAGTCACTGGATGCATTGAATAAATGCCTTGCTATCGCGCCCTATCCAATGGCCTATTTCAGCAGGGCGCTGCTTTATATGGGCACAGGCAAACCGGACCTCGCGCTGGCCGATGCAGCATCAACGCTAAGCTACCAGCCAGGTAATGCCAGAGCATGGTATATAAAAGGGTACTGCCTGGAGCAAAAAGGCAGCATGCAGGCCGCCATTGATTGTTATACCAAAGCCATTGAATACGAAAACACAGAACCGCTGTTCTACATGAGACGAGGTGAGATGTTTGTAAAAACCAATCAATACCAGGCCGCCCAGGCTGACCTGAAAAAAGCGAATGAATCAGACCCTGCAAATGGAGAAACAATATATTACCTTGGAATAGTAAAATATAGTTTTGGCCAAAACCCCTGCGGTGATTTTCAGTTAGCTATCAAAAAGGGTTATAAGGTACCAGCAGAAGTAATGGAGAAATTGTGCAAAACGCCCAATTAGCACTCAAGGTTTCATTGCCTGTAGCCAAACATCCTGGTCACCCAAAAATAAACCTACTCCAAAAACCCTTTTTTCCCTACCTTACCACCTCAACTTACAGCATGAATAAATACCTTTCAGTTTTGGCGCTCGTTCTGTGTTGCTCATATAGCTGCACTTCGGGTGTAACGAAAAACGAGATTTTCAGAAATAATAAGATAGACCCAAAAGTGAAGACTGCCCTGTCTGAGCTGAACAAACAGGTTTTCAATTACATATCAGACAATAACTATGATGCGCTGAACAAAATGTTCACAGATTCATTAAGGGATCAGATGAGGCCGGAATTCTATCAGAAATTCATGCCCCAGATACAGCATGTCATTAAGGGGCATGAGTATAAACTGAGTGATGAATTTTACATCCGGACGGCAAAACATCCGGATAGCGCGGATCTCGCCGGGGGTGACGGAGAAAATGCATATACCATGAAACTAAAAACTGTAGAAAATGAAACATTTATTTCGATGCTGGTAGCCGGCGATACGGTAAATGAGGTAATGATCACCATTTTTTACAGCAAAATAAACGGTAACTGGAAGGTAGCCAATATTAAAGGCGAGGATTACAGCCTTTGCGGGAAAAACGCGATTGAACTGAATAACTATGCCATGCAACTGGAAAAAAAGGGTGATCTGATAGATGCCTTCAACATAGTGACGCTGATGGGGCATTGCCTCAGGCCGGGGGGGAGTATGTTCAGGTACAAAATGGAGGATGAAATAAAGATCTTTACCGATTCGCTGATCAGGAAAACGAATGCCAGGTTTGCTCTGCCCTATGAGGTGAAAGAACTGGCGTCAAAGCCAAAGGTGGTAAATATACACATGGAGGTAATGGACCGTGCTTTTGTGCCTATGATCATGTATCAGTCATCCATATGGGTAAATGATACCGTTACGCTTAAAAAAGAAAATGACGAGATGAAGCAGAAAATAGGCTCGGTATTCCAGGGTATTGACAAGAACAATAAAACCATTTTATACCGGGCATATAATGAACTGCCTGATGGCAAAAACTCGCCGCCCTATTATGGTTTTGTACAAAAGATAAACTAAGCTTTACTATAATAGAGGGAGGGGTTTCACGCAAACCTGCCCTGCCGTTAGCTACACTGTACACACAACTATATTTGTCTTTATATGGAATGCCTCATAGAGGCTACCTGTTAGTAGTAAATGGTAACAAAATTTGGTCGTGCCTCGTAGAGGCTACCCAACCTGCCTGCCGGTAGGCAAGTTCGCGATGGAAAATGACCGAAAAAATGATTGTAAAATTACATATATGTAAAGGGCAGGCAGGAGTGCAGAGGGCGCAAAGGTGTGGTGTATGCACGGGTTGTCTGGCGTGAGTAGGTTGTACGCTAAGGCGCAAATCAGCGAGTAATAGGACATGATGTTTTTATGGGTCACTCCAGTGGCGGGACTGGGCAATGTCACTGACTTAACGAGAGATGACCCAGACAGGGTCAAACGTTTATAGTAAAATGAATCTAAAATGAGTTCGATGCCGTAGGTATCGCACTGCACGACACAGGACAAAACTCTTAAGTCAATGACATTGCAGTACTTTGGGCATAAGCAACGCATAAACCAATTAATATATTCACAGAATTACCTAACTTTAGCCATCATTAAAATCATTAAACAGGCTGTCCTATGATATCAAAATATTTTACCGCTATGCTCATGCCTGTACTTACGGCATTTACATTACCTGTATTTGCCCAGAATACCGGCATTACGGAACATGAAGGAGGAGGAGCTTATCCATTGATCGTAAATGATGCAGCACATCCGTGCATAACGCAGCAGCAATATGAAATGATAGAAAAAAGGGTAGCTCAGAATATCAGATTGCTGAAACCGGACACGCGCCAGAAAAAAACAACCACTACATTGTTTAGCTGGCCGCTGAGGCCGGCAGCCGGACTGGCAGATTGCAGCTACTACTACATTGGCAACTATGTGGATGAGGATCCCACCTCCCCCGGTATTAAGGATTACAACTGCGGCGCGGTTACCTACGATGGGCACAGGGGTACGGATATTTGCACAGCTCCCTACCCTTTCCTGAAAATGGATAATAACCAGGTTGAGGCTATAGCTGCCGCACCGGGAACTATTGTAGACAAACAGGAAGGCCATTTTGACAAGAACTGTGCATTTAATACAGATACGGCAAATTATATCATCATTCAGCATGCCGATGGTTCGTGCGCGCTGTACTGGCACTTTAAAAAGAACTCTGTTACCACCAAGCTTATTGGGCAGACTGTGGGCCTGGGCGAATACCTGGGCGTCTGCGGCAGTTCGGGCAGCAGCACAGCGCCGCACCTGCATTTTGAAGTTTGGGCATCTATCCTCAGCTCTTCTTTACGCGACCCATGGGCAGGCACCTGCAATAGTTTAGGCGGCGCCACCTGGTGGGCTGCCCAGAAACCTTATACCGAGCCTGCGGTTATCAAGGCCCAGGTGAACAATATTCTTGCTGTACTTCCCACTTGCCCGGCTACTGAAACTCCCAATGAGGATAGCTGTTTTGCGGCGGGCTCTACCGCCAAGTTCTTTTTCTTCCTGCGCAATGAAACGATAGGCGATACAGTACACGAGCGTATAGTGAACCCGGGCGGATCAACATTCACAAGCTGGACGCATAACAGCATTACAAGTTACCTGGCATCGTATTGGTACTTCAACAAGGTGTTGCCCGTCATACCCGGAGTTTACACTTATGAAACCATCTACAATGGCATCACCTGCTCTAAAAATTTCGTGGTTGAGTGCGGACTGTTAGGGGAGCCAGCTATTACCAGCCAGGAACAGGTAATGGTTTACCCCAATCCTGTGACTAATATTGTTACCATCGCAGTGAATGATATTGAGCCCGGGATATATAAACTATCCTTAAATAACATTGTCGGGCAGGAGGTATTAACAGACAAAGTGCAGGCAGACCATAACAGTTTTCAGAAGGATTTTTCGCTTGCCTCCATGCCTGCCGGTATTTATTTCCTGAGTATAGAATCGGACAAAACAAGGATGGTCAGGAAAATTATTAAGGATTAAGCAGCACATAGTAAGGAACGGTGACAACGTTGCTTACCTGATATTGAGCGCAGCAATCCTTTTGATACCTTTTGCTATAGTAAGTGAAAAAATAATGAGTAAGGTTAGCTGAACCGTAGTGGTGATGAGGCTCATCCAATGGGCTACTTCCATGAACTGATAACTCCTGATCCGCGCTGCAGAGCCATTATCATCAAAGTCCCTCTTCAAACCAATAAGGTCTGCAACAGTAACTAAAATCCCGACAAATGCACCTATGATAGTTAATATGGATAGTATGATTGCAGAATAGGAATGTATTCCTTTGGCGCCTTTAGATTTAAGCGTTCTGCCTGCATCTGCACACCAACCATAAAATGCTACAAAGACCCAATAAAAATTAAAAAACGGTATAAACAGAAAACCGACAGCCATACCAGGTGATGTTCTGGCATATTTCTTAGGTATTGCTTTCCATCCTTTAAAAAGGAGTATATAGAAGCATACATACCCCGGTAATAAAAACAATAAACTCACTATGCTTAACATTAATGATCTTTTCTGTGCCACCAGAAAACTGTCGTAATAACGGGAATACCGGAAGCACATGATGTACAATTCGTCTTTAAAAAAATTGAGTACTATGCCAATGGAAAACAAAACTGAAATAAAAATAGCCAGCATCCTGCCGCTGTCATCCGGGGGTAAGGCGGTGGGCCTTGCAGCAAATGATTGCCCGGTATTTTCCGGTATGTGTGCAGGCGGGAACTCAGCTACAAATAAAGAAGCAAGTTCCGGGATGTCTTTTGCCTTTTGCCAATCCCGCATACCTTCGGTCCAGACAAAGGTCAGTGGCCCTATCCGTCCTTTCATTTCTTCAACAGTATGTGGCCCGTTTCTCAGGGCATTTTCCATGTAGAAGTACTCCTTGCTCATATTTGGCTGAAGGTTATTTAATCCCAATTTTCCAGCAACTTACTAATAATTTTTTTAAGGATGGGCAACATAGAAAACCTTCCTAGGAAACATTCAACGATTCCGTCAACACCAATCCTTATCTTTATCCACAACAATCACAGCTTATGAAAAGACTCATCCCTATATTTCTACTTTGCATTATGGCAATCAACGTTTCTGCTCAATCAAGGGTGGATTATGAGCATGCAGTGATAAAAATAGGGAAATTCTATAACCTTAAAATGGCCGACAGCCTTAAAAGCATGTATTCATCGGGATCGGAAGATGGGGATAAATCTATCTGGTCCGTGAGGGAAATAGAGGAGTTGAAAATGCATAACGGGAAAATGCTATCGTATGAATATGCAGGTGAAGAAAAAGGGATAACGCTATATAAAACTGATTTTGCAAGGTCTAAACATATGATGGGTCTGGTGCTTGATAAGGACAACAAGTTGTTGTTCTTTAAGTTCAAAATGAGTTCGCTGTATATTGACAGCCTGCTGGAAAGCGAACAACAAATAAATCATTAATTTCGTTACAAATCTTTTTGTTTTGGAAAATCATTATCCTAAAAGCCCTGCCGGCGTACCTAAAGAAATAACGCAGCCATCTGCAGGTTTCAGAAACGGTGTAAGGAAAATAACCTTTGCACTCCTGCTATTCGCTATTATTTACCTGCTTCTGCTGGCAGCAGGAATGGGAGCGGCTTTTTGCCTGGCTATATTGGGAGGTTATATTATAATCACTATCCATCACTTTATAGGTATAGTGGCAGGCGCAGGGTTGATACTCACTGGGGGCATGGTGCTATACTTCCTGGTCAAGTTCCTTTTCGAGACTAAAAAAGACCAGCGGTCCTCCAATCTTGAAATTACGGAAGCAGAATACCCGGAACTTTTTGATTTCATCCGCAGGCTGAGCATGGACACTCAAACAGATTTTCCAAAGCACATTTATATTTCACCCGATGTAAATGCAGCTGTGTTCTATGATTCCAATTTCAGAAGCATGTTCTTCCCGGTAAAGAAAAACCTGCTGATAGGCCTGGGTTTGGTAAACAGCCTGAATATAAGTGAATTTAAAGCGGTGATCGCCCATGAATTCGGGCACTTTTCACAGAAAAGCATGAGGGCGGGCAGTTATGTTTACCAGGTAAACAAGGTAATGTATAATATGCTTTATGAAAACGAAGGCTATGGCAGGTTGCTTAGTAAGTGGGCTGGCATCCACTACATTTTTGCACTATGCGCCAATTTTACCGTCAAACTGGTGGAGATGATACAGTGGGTACAAAGGCAGGCCTACAAAATGGTGAACCGGCAATATTATGGCCTTTCGCAGCAAATGGAATATCATGCCGATGCCATAGCTGCCGCTACAAGCGGCAGCAACAATGCCATCAGTGCACTCAGAAGAATAGATTTCGGAGATGATTGTTACGGCATAGTGATTAAAAAATACAACGAATGGCTGAATGAAAACCTGAAAGGAGACAACCTTTATGAACACCAGCGGATAGTGGCAGCGCGTATGGCTGATGAATACAGGCTGTCATTGCAGAACGGACTGCCTGTACTTTCGGGAACCAACCCGCATTACAAAAGCTATGGCAGAGTAAGCATAGATAACCAATGGGCATCCCACCCTACCCTGCAGCAACGTGAGGATGCACTGAATAAAATAAATGTTACAGGTGAAGTGATTGATGAACCAGCATGGGTTTTATTTGGCGACCGGAAAGCACTACAGGAAAAGTTAACCGGCGATCTGTATGAAACCGTAAAATTTAAAGGTCCGCCGCAAGTGGCCGGCAGCCAGCTTTTTTCAGAAAAATATTATGGAGAACGGGAAGATTATTCTTATCCGCTGATTTATGACTTTTTCTACAACGGCAGGCAGATCAGCGCATTTGACCCGGAAAAAGCGAGGAACACTGAGCAGATAAAATACGTAAAAGAGTTCTTTGAGGCCAATGCAATAATTAACAACAAAGCTGCAGCATTGGATTCAGACATAGAATTACTGGGGAATATAGTGAGTAATCCTTCGGCGGTAAGGTCCTTTAATTTCGATGGTGTAAAATATAAAAGCAACCAGGCAGAAATAATTAAAACCAACCTTGAGAACGAACAAAAACAGCTGCGTGAAACACTGCAGGCAAAGGATGAGGCGGTATATGCCTGGTGCATTTCCCGGACAGAAGACCCAGAGGCTAAAAAAACATTAAACGTTTACTACGGTTTTTACTTCCGGTTGCGGGAACTCTGTAACGAAAACATCAGTACCTGTATTAATTTATCCATGCTTTTACAACAGCTCCAGGACAAGCAGAATCCGAAAAGAAAGAAAACGGAGGAGGATGTGGTGGAAATGGTAAAAACAATGCAAAGCAGGATCAAAATAATGGCAGAATTTTTATCGGAACCGGAAATACCCTTTAAATTTATTTTGACCGATAAACTGGTTGGTGTGGTTAACAGCACCTTTGCTTCCCTTGGCAAGTACGGACTTTCTGCAACCAACCTGGATGTAATAACCGCCAATATGAATGAATTTATTTCCTGGTCAATTGACACGGGTTTCAAATGCCAGAAGGAATTGCTGGAATACCAGGAGCAATATTTATGATTAATTTACCTGGATAAAAATATACACAATGGAAAAGAAATTGCCCGTTCCGCCCTTTACTTTAGAAACTGCGAAGCAAAAAGTACAAATGGCCGAAGATGCCTGGAACAGCCGCGACCCGGAAAGAGTCTGTATGGCCTATACCATTGATACAGAATGGAGGAACCGATCTGAGTTCATTAAAGGGCGCGAAGCAGTAAAGGCCTTCCTGAAACGTAAATGGGAAAAGGAAAGTGATTACCGCCTCAAAAAAGAGCTATGGTGTTTTATGGAGAACAGGCTGGCTGTGCGATTCGAGTATGAATACCACGACGATAAAGGGCAGTGGTGGCGCGCCTATGGCAATGAGAACTGGGAGTTTGACGAAAACGGGCTTATGGCTAAGCGCTTCGCGAGTATCAATGATCTGGCGATTAAGGAACAGGATAGGAAGTTTAGGTAAATGCGGGCATTTATTTGGGCGATTATTGCATCACCCGGCGCACATTCAACCCTTAATTTGGTTGGGCACGTTTTTCACTTTACCGCCGGTTTCACCCAATGTCATTAACTTAAGAAAAAATGACCCCGAAAGGGTCACACATTTATAGCAAATTGTATTGATAATGAGTTCGATGCCGTAGGTATCGCACTACGAAACACCTGGCAAATCGCTTAAGTTAATGACATTGCGGTTTCACCTGCGGCTATTCACATTTAAGTCCTACGGGCTTCCTTAAGCAATCCTAATGCCTTACCCTGTTATTTTTTACCGCCAAGGCCTCTATCCTCAAGCATTGGGGTAATATCGGGCTCGTGGCCACGGAAGTCTTTGAAGAGCTTGCCCAGTTCTACCGTATTACCACGTGATAAAATCATATCACGGAAGCGCTGTCCGTTTTCACGGGTCATGCCACCATGCTCTTTGAACCATGCGAAGGCATCATCGTCCAGCATCTCGGCCCACAGGTAGGCATAATAACCTGATGCATACCCATTGCTCCAGATATGCAGGAAGTAACTGCTCCTGTAGCGGGAAGGTACCTGTGGCAGATCAAGGTGGGTGCTTTTCAAAGCTTCAGCTTCAAATTTGTCCACATCCTGCAACGGAGCGTCGGCGGTCAGCATATGCCATTTCATATCCAGCGATGCCGCTGCGAGCAGTTCGGTCAACGCGTAGCCCTGGTTGAATTTGGATGCTTTCTTGATTTTGTCTACCAATTCCTGGGGCATTTCAGCCTTGGTTTGATAATGTGTGGCATAGTGCTTAAAAACGTTCGGTTCGCTGGCCCAGTGCTCGTTGAACTGTGATGGGAACTCTACAAAGTCGCGGGCGGTAACGGTGCCTGATAAGCTCGGATATTGCTGACTGGCAAACAGCCCGTGCAGTCCATGCCCGAACTCATGGAACATGGTTGTAACATCGCTGAAGCTGATAAGTGCAGGCTGACCGGCAGCCGGCTTGGTGAAGTTGCATACGTTGTAGATAACCGGCTTTGTGCCTAACAGTTTGGACTGTACTACCATATTATCCATCCAGGCCCCGCCCTGTTTATTGTCGCGGATAAAGTAATCGAAATAAGCAAGCGCCATTGAAGAACCGTCTTTGTCAATCACCTCGAACACACGGACGTCTTTATTGTACACAGGAATGTCGGTGCGTTCTTTGAAGGTGATGCCATACAGTTGGGTAGCGGCATAGAATACCCCGTTTTGAAGCACATTGTTTATTTCAAAGTAGGGCTTGGTTTCTTTTTCGTCAAGGTCGAATTTCTTTTTGCGCAGTTGCGCTGCATAGAAGTCCCAATCCCATGGCTCCAGTTTGAATCCGCCTTTTTGCACGTCTATAAGGGCCTGCAGTTCTTTGGCGTCATTGACAGCATTAGCCGTAGAGGCAGGTATCATTTTACTGAGGAAAGCAACAACTGCTTCCGGGTTCTTTGCCATCTGGTCCTGCAGGGTCCATGCCGCATAGTTAGAGAGTCCGAGTATTTTTGCTTTCTGCGCCCTTATCTGCGCGATCTTAGAGATCGTTGCGCGCGTGTCGTTCGAATCGCTTTTCGATGCTCGGTTCCAGGATAGGTCGAATAGCTTTTTGCGGGTATTACGGTTGGTGAGCGAGGCCAGGTCGGGTTGCTGCGTGGTGTTTTGCAGTGATAATATCCATTTGCCCTCCATTTTATTGTTTTTTGCATTCTGGGCTGCAGCATCTATAGTACCATCGGGTAATCCTGCCAGTTCGCTCTTATCGCTTACTACCAGGGCGCCGGCTTTTGCGGCTGCCTTCAACTGGTTGTTGAATTTTGCACTCAACGAAGCTTCTTCCTTGTTCAGTTTTTTCAGCTCTTCCTTGGCTGTGTCAGAGAGATTTGCTCCGGCTATCAGAAATTTCTGATAGTAATACGCTACAAGCCTTAACGATTCGGGATCGAGTTTGAGTTGCTCCCGTTGTTTGTATATAGCTTCAACCCGGGCAAATAATTTTGTATTGAGAAATATCTCATCGTTTACCGCAGTAAGCTTTGGCGCTATGTCTTCCTGTAGTTTTGAAAGAACACTGTCGCTGTTTGCCTGTGCCACCAGGTTGAACACACCGCTTACGCGCCGTAGCATCTGGCCGCTCTTTTCAAGTGCCACCAGTGTATTTTCAAAAGTTGCAGATTCAGTATTACTGGCGATCTTCTGCACCTCTTCCATTTGCTGCTTTATGCCTTCTTCGAATGCGGGTTTATAATCCGCATCCTTTATCTTGCTGAAATCAGCGGCCTGAAAGGAAAGCTTGCTTTCCGTGAAGAAAGGATTTGCTGAGGAAAGTGTATCGTTGCTTTTTGCGGCAGGTTTCCCATTATTTCCGCAGGAGAACAAAATAGAAGCCATGGCTATCAAAGATAAAAAGGAGACCAGTTTCATAAATTTCTTTTAGGAGTTTAACTAATACATGTTTGAACTTCAACCCATTGTAATAGCACAATTCAGCAGGCAAGTTAATAAAGAAATCAGCATCTGCGCGGTTACAATGCCTCTATTACAAAATACCACGTCTTTGGGGTGATAATATTTGATGCTCTTTTAAATCGGCAAATCAAATAAATGAAAAAATATTTATGAAAAATTCTTTCCATTACTGAAAAAATAATATTTTGTGAGCAGTAAACCGGAGTCCAGAAACCAGTATGCAATTAAACGGGGCGAATCCGAAAAGCCAAACGAGTAGGAAAAAAACACACGTCAAATGAAAAACAACAGATTCTTTTTAGCAGCAATTGCAGGAAGCGTAGTATTTTTTTTATTGGGATACCTTGTTTTTGGGGTCTTGTTAAACGACTTCCTCAATACCCATACCATGCTTGATAAAGATACCCTTGCCAAATTTCACAAACCTATGGATCAGTTTAACTGGTATGCAATGGTTCTTTCACATATTGCCGGAGGATTCCTGTTTGCAACAATTGCCGTGTGGACCAATGCACGTACACTTGTAGCAGGGGCAAAAGTGGGCTTCATTATATCCTTGCTTCTGGCCATTAATGTCAATTTTCTAAATTTCGGCATGACTAATTTATTTACATTAAGATCTGTTTGTGTACAGACCGGTGCACTGGCAGTAGTGCTTTCTGTTACTACCGCTATTATGGCCATGATCCTGGGTACAGCTAAAACTACTTCATAATAGTACTACCGGTTCCTCTTTTAATCAATTCAATATAAGGGGAACCGGTAGTAAAAATATTGTTTACTTTTATCCTGCTTTTAATCATTGAAACGAAAAAAGATTTTCACTGATCCCGCCTTCTGGATACTTTTAGGTATCAACGGATACCTGGTTTATCACTATTACCATTACCCCGAAATTTTCAAAACACTTATTTGGCTCTACTGGTCGCAAAGTGTAATGATAGGGCTCTTTAGCTTTATAGACATACTCACCACACCACAGCGGTTTTATGGTTCTTTCCTTACCAAACAAATCAGTATTACCGGTGCTTTAGACGGGCTCGTTGACGGATCACCGCTACCGGATGAAAACAAACCTCCGGCAAAAAGATCTAACTTTTCGCTTGCACGGGGCTTCCTGGTACCCTATATTATTTTGCACCTGATCTACCTGGTTTTTATAGCCTCAATGAAGTCAAAGGATGTATTCAGGTTGGACTTATACAGCTATTTTCTTCTCGCCTTTCTTTTAGGGCAGATCATTTCCTTTATTCAGCATAAGATAAACCAGCGGAAAACACATAATGATGATGGCGGCATGTACGCCTTACCATACCTTCGGGTTTTTCCCATGCATATTACAATAGTAATAGGGGCCTTTCTGCATGCCGGGAATATGCTCGTATTCCTCATCCTTAAATCCATTACCGATGTGATTATGTACATTGCCACAAAGCCAAAGAGCCCGACCAGGGAAATGGATGCGGCAACACTCGCCTCACAGCAAAGCATGAATATTTAGTACTCTTCGGAAAGCCGGATTGCTGCTGGTTGTAGTACCCCGGTAATGATAATTTTCTATCTTTACAGTAATCTCTTATCAGTAAAACTAGATGAAATGACCATTCTAAAGCTGAATATTAGCACACAGAGGAATGATCCCAATAGCTATCGGGACATTCGTTTGCATCATTCAGGAGTTCATGGGAGTTCCATCCGGCAACTAAAAAGACAATTATTTTCGGATGAAACGGAAAACCAAATTTATTGATCCTGCTTTATGGGTATTGATAGGTATTAATGCATACCTGGTTTATCACTATTACCAGCATCCTGAAGTATTTACTACGCTGATATGGCTTTATTGGGCACAAAGTGTGCTTTTGGGCTTTTTCAATTTCCTCGACATGCTTACTGTCCGATCAATCGCACAGCCTAACCCTTTGGATCCCGATGCACCGAGAAGTACAATGAAAAGGAGCAGCGCTTTTTTCTTCCTGTTTCATTATGGTTTTTTTCATGTTGCCTATCTTATTTTCATTGGTACCATGAAGATTTCAGGCCCAATTGATTTTGGGCTATTCAAGTATTTCCTTGCTGCCTTCATTGCAGGTCAGATCATTACTTTTGTACAGCACAAAATACAACAGAGAACCATTAAGGCCGACATGACCAAAATGTTTTTCACTCCTTACATACGCATCCTACCCATGCACCTCACCATACTTGTACCTGCATTTATGCACATCAGCAATATGGGAATTTTCCTGATATTGAAAGCTATTGCAGATGTAGTTATGTACATGGCTACAAGGCCACCCAACAAAAGCAGGGAGTTGAATACGGCAATGCTTGCATCTCAGCAAACTATGAATATTTAGCAGAGCTCAATAATGTGTAAGATTTAACAATTAGCAATGTTTGGATGTATCAAATCCTTGAAGCCTGGGGACATTTATTGGGCTTGTGTTTCGTGAGATTGCTTCGCCGCATTTAGCTTTATGCAGGCTACAGCCTTGTCAAATTTTGCGGATTACAATGACAGTCTTGCTTTTGGCTGATTTGACCTGCATGGTATTTTTTGAACTTTTGATCATTCATAGGGCTCGCATTTTATCAGGTTGGATGCGATGAGGTGTTTGCAAAAAAACAATAACACCCTGTCCCGGCAAAAACCGGAACAGGATGTATTAAATACCTTTAATTAATGGTGAGGAACGGTGACAACGATCCTTAGAAACCTTTCTTAGCAACACCATCAGTGATTGCCTGCAGAGCTTTTACCTCACTCATAATTGCAGCCATTTTATTCCCTTTGCCGTCATTACCGTTAGCTATATATCCTCCACGGGCAGTCTTTGTAATAACTGCATCATGCATAGGACAATTTTTTTCTTTGGTCTTCAGGCAATATGCTTTGATCATTTTTGTAGTATCCATACTTTTAATTTTTAAAAGTTAGTATGTAATATTAGTAGCACAAGCTACAAAAGTTTTTCAGTAATTGAAATGATAATCAATATATTTTAAGGTGTCCGGGATATGCTTAAGGAAATGCAACCGGAATAATACTTAAAAAAAATTCCCAAATTATCTTATCATTACTCTTCTTTTCAAACTGAAGATGAATTTAATAACTATTTCATGTAGTTGATATTCAATTATTAGCATCAATTATTTAAAGAATTAATTCATATAAAAAATAATAAGAAAATAATATTTCATTGCATAGTATTAAAGATATTGACTATATAACTATCCGGGAAAGCAGGAAAAATCTGACTTATCAATCAGCCAAATTTCAAATTTTTGTCTTTAGCAGTCCGGCAGGCAATGCTGAAAGTGATGCAATTCACTCAAACAGCCTTGAATTATCAGAGCGCTTCACCACCATCAATTCAGCGTATTATATTTTACCTTGTACCAAAGAATACCCCCCTTATTATACGTCTATATAGTAAAGGGGTATTATGAAATTCATTGCCACCATATTATTTGCAATTACATTTTTACGGTCAGATGCGCAGCAGATATCCGGCAAGGTGACCGGAGAGAAGAAAAGTCCGGTAGCGAATGCCAGCGTACTTGTGTACCGTGGTGGACGCTTGCTTATTGGCCACGTATCGGCATATGACGGGTTTTATAGGTTTAGCCCTCTTGAACCCGGAACATACAATGTTCTGGTCTTCTATCCGGGTTATGATTCCATGCTCGTTACAAACGTCCCTGTATTTCCGGGGCATAATACGTTAGCAAATTTCGATCTGCCCGGAAAAGTTGGCGTTCAGAAATGTTCTGTAGTTCAATATAAGAAAGCTGTTCCCGTTGCACCAGACGTTCAACCAAAAGAAGAACCAATCAGGATCATCGGTGGTGGCGAGATACCAGACATTGCCAGCACCTATCCAGGCATTTACCAGCAGCAACGCGGACATCCGGACGTTCAAATTAACCGCCCAAATGAAAAATGGAGTGTTTGCTATTGTACGGGTCTTTCAACACACCCACGTGCTGATTATTACGACCCCTACCCCAACAACATAGACGCCCCCAACAGCCAAATCCTTACACGGGAAGAAATAACTCACATGCCCATAATGTCTTTGACGGATGCCATAACTATATTTCCGGGAGTTTATCAGCAACGCAGAGGCAGCGCTATAAACATCTATGGTAGCAGAGCTGATGGGATTAAGTATATTGTTGACGGAATGCAGATACAGTAAAACGGAAGAAATGATAAAGGCATTAATTACAGTATTAATTACATTGGCAGCGTTGCGGTTGCATGCCCAGGAAATAATGGGCACGATCAGTGATGAAAAAAGAGAGCCGGTTATGAATGCAAGCATAATGGCCTATCAGGGCGGCACACTAAAGGGTAGTACTGTTACAGACTTTGATGGCAAATATGTAGTAAAGCCGCTTGATACTGGCATATACTATGTGCTGTTCACTTACCCTGGTTACGATTCAGTTTTAATTACTGATATACCTGTTAAGAAAGGATCCATAATAATAAATGCGGGTTTGACCCGGTATATTGAAATGCGAAAATGTACGCTCATAAAATATCGCAATCCACTAATTTCAAAACCTACCGGTCGGTAGTGTCTCAGTTTGATTGTTAACGGAAATTAACAAAGTTTTGTTTCTATACACAACGACATAAATAATGCAGCATAAAAATAGTATCTTTGGTAATTCTTTATCAAAAACTTATTTGTATGAAGCAAGTTACAATTGCCGATGCCGCACTTATGCAAGT